>CAMIVJ010000363.1 GCA_946401765.1 uncultured bacterium
CATGAAGCCGAAGACCGCATACTACGCGATGGACGATCTCCTGAACCGCGAGTGGAGAACCAAGACCTCGGTGAAGGCGCAGGGCGGCAAGGTGGCGTTCCGCGGCTTCCGCGGCAAATACCGCATAACGTGGAAGGACGCCGACGGCAGAGAGCACGCGAAGATTGTCGATGTGAAGTGAACGAAATAGGAAAGGAATGTTCTTATGGCGACGGAGGGAAAGCTCAGCGGAGAGATGAATGCGGAGAATCATCCGCCCCGCATTGCGTCCATAGACGCGCTGAGGGGATTCAACATGTTTTTCATCACAGGCGGATCGATGCTCATAACCGGAATATGCACGGCGTTGGGCCGTTCAGATGCATTGATCGCCACCCAGATGAAGCACGTGGACTGGATAGGCTTTGCGCATCACGACACGATTTTCCCTCTGTTCCTCTTCCTTGCAGGCGTTTCATGGCCTTTCTCTCTCGCTTCTCAGCTGAACCGTGGGCGATCCGTGTGGAGCATACAGCTCAAGGTCCTCGCCAGAGTCGTGGCGCTTTTTCTCATAGGGCTTTCATTCGGCGGGATACTGAAATTCAATCCTAACTTCCGCCTCATGAGCGTTCTTGGCTTCATCGGGCTTTCATGGGGCATGGCCGCCACTCTTTCACTTTACATAAAAAAGGTGTGGAAGTTGTTCGCGATTGCCGTTGCGTTCCTTGTGGGGTACTATTTGCTGTTGCACTTCTGCATGGCACCAGGCGCACCGGAGGGGGCGAGTTCGTATTCTCTGCAATGGAACTTTCCTGCGTTTCTTGACCGATCGGTGTGGCCAAATCATCTGTTGTCAAAGGGACGATACGATCCTGAATCATTCTTCTCCGTCCCGGGAGGAATTGCGCTTGCCATGTTCGGCGTTCTTGCCGGCCGGCTCCTTAGATGGCAGAACGGTCCATCGTCCGCGCGCAAGTCGATTCTTCTCGCAGCATGGGCTGGTGGCGCTGCCGTTGCGGCATGCGTGTTCGAGTTCGTCCTCGGCGATCCGTCGATCAAAAAGCTCTGGACTCCGACGTTCGTTCTCTACTCGGCAACCTATGCGCTCGCGATGCTAGCCTTGTTCCACTGGATTGTGGATGTGCTAGGATGGAGGCGATGGACCATAGTCTTTGATCCCGTGGGCAAGAACTCACTGCTTGCATATATTCTCTCCATGGTCAGGATATCCGCAACAATCCAGGGATTTCTCTTCGCCGGGCTTTGCAAATGGGCTGACAAATGGGGCTCGGCGTTGACGGGACTGACCTCGTATCTTGTGGTATGGTCAATACTCTATTTCTTCAAGCAGAAGAAGATATTCCTGAAGGTTTGAGGAGCGCGCATCTCCGAGACATGCGGTAAGCCCGCCTATTGCGTTGTGTGCGACATTCTCATTGCGGCGCGGGCTGTTATATGCTATACTCAACGCCATGAAATACGCATTGAATTTCTTTTTTGCCGCCGCAGTTGCGCTGCCGCTTGCATGCGCCGCCGCGGAAGGTCCTTCTGTTCCTGTCGCGAGGCTCGAGGCCGAGAATGGCGAGATGCGGCCCAACGCCAGAGGCGAGAAGCCGGATTCGTACGACAAGATACCGGGCGTTTCCGGCGGCAAGATACTTGCATTCTTCAGGGACGGCAAGTCTGTGCAGTACGGCAAGGTGCCCGCTGCAAAGTGGGTGGCGATTGCGTTTTCCACCGACAACGGCGGCAAAAGCGCCACGATTCAGTTCTTCGACGGCGACAAGCATCTTGGCGACGTGGAGTTTCCCGACACGGGCGACTTCCACGTGATTGCGGACGTGAAGGTGGTGCGTCTCGACATCCCCAAGGACGCCAAGCTGCGCATCGTCGCCCCCGAACTCCCGGTTAACATCGACTACTTCGATTTCTACGACACCGAAGAGAAGCCCAAGATCCCAGGACTCGTTGAAGTGCCGCCCGTCGCGGAACTGCGCGAGAAGCTGTTCGCCGGGGAGTTCGGCGACGTCGAGGAGATCCTGTTCGCCACGCGCACGCACCGTCCCGAGCACTGGTACGCCAACTTCGGCTACTACTGCTACGGCTCCAGCCACACGATCCTCAACCGGCAGGGGCGGCTCGTTGCGTACAACCTCCGCACCAAGTCGTTCCGCACGATCCTCGAGGATGTCGCGGGCGCGGTGCGCGACCCGTGCGTCCACTACGACGGCAGGCAGATCGTGTTCTCGTACCGTCCCGGCAACGAGCAGCGCTACCACCTCTTCACCATCAACTCGGACGGCACCGGCCTCAAGCAGCTTACGTTCGGCGAATACGACGACATCGAGCCCGCGTGGCTCCCGGACGGCGACATCATCTTCGTCTCGGGCCGCGCGCGCCGCTGGGTGAACTGCTGGCTCACCCAGGTGGCCACCATCTACCGCATGAAGCCGGACGGCTCCGGAATCCGCATGCTCTCCGCCAACATCGAGCACGACAACACGCCCTGGCCGCTTCACGACGGCCGCATCGCCTACATGCGCTGGGAGTACGTCGATCGCCGCCAGGTTACGTTCCACCACCTCTGGACGATGAATCCCGACGGCACGCAGCACCAGATCCTGCAGGGCAACACGTACCCCAACAGCGTGTACATCGACGCAAAGCCCATTCCTGGCTCGGAGGACATCGTTCTCATCGACTCTCCCGGCCACGGTATGATGGAACACGGCGGATTCCTAAGCATCCTCTCCGCGAAGTCGGGTCCCGACAACCGCTCCAACATCCGCCACGTTTCGAACGTGAGGTGCTTCGATCCGTGGGCGTTCTCGCCGGAGCTCTTCATGGCGACTAACGGCGGCGAGGTGTTCCTCATGAACAGGCGCGGCAAGAAGGAGTCGCTGTTCAGCCTTCCGGCCGAGTTCACCACGTTCGAAGGGGCGAGCGATGGAGGTTCGCGCATAAGCGAGCCGCGTCCGCTGATGCCGCACAAGCGCGAGCGCATCCTCGCCGACCGTACGGACCTTTCGTCCAAGACCGGCGAGTTCTACCTCGAGAACGTGATGATCAGCCGCAGCATGGACGGCGTGAAGCCCGGCACGATCAAAAAGCTGATGGTCATGGAGTCGCTCCCGAAGCCGATCAACTACACGGGCGGCATGGACCCCCTCACCTACGGCGGCACGTTCACGCTTACGCGCTATCTCGGCACCGTGCCGGTGGAGGACGACGGCAGCGCCTACTTCAAGGCGCCCGCTCTGAAGTCGCTCTTCTTTGTGGCGATGGATGCGGAGGGCCGCGCCGTGAAGCGCATGCAGAGCTTCACGCAGGTCATGCCAGGCGAGAAGCAGGGGTGCGTGGGCTGCCACGAGAAGAAGACGGAAAACACCGTGCGCCGCGCGGCCACGGTCTCGAAGGCCATATCGCGCGGACCATCCGAGATCGACCCGTCCGGACTCGTCTTTGACGTTCCCGACTTCCCGCGCGACGTGCAGCCCGTTCTCGACCGCGCATGCGTCAGATGCCACAATCCCGACAAGCGCTGCGCGAACGTCGACCTCTCCGGCGACCATGGCGTGATGTTCTCGATGGCCTACTACAACCTCATCGCGCACAACCAGGTGCTCGACGGACGCAACTCTGAGCGCAGCGACTGGCCTCC
>CAMIVJ010000364.1 GCA_946401765.1 uncultured bacterium
GAGCAAACGGCCAGCCGACTTCCTCTGCCCTTTGGCAACTAGAAACTCGAAACCTAGAAACTAGAAACTCTGAACTGGACTTTACGGGACTGTCCCCGCGCGCTTCTTCACACACCTCTGCGCCCTTCGCGCCTCTAGATTTCACGGGCGCTTCTTGGACGTCGTGAAGTCGTATGCGCCGAGGATGCGGCGCTGTTCGTCCGCCGCGCTTACCATCATGAGCCGGTAGTTCGTGCCGTCCGGAGCAACATCCACCACCGCATGCACGCCTTTGAACGATTCAGGCGCAAAGTCCTTCAGCCACGGCTCGGCGGCATCCTCCCTGCGGCGCCTCTCCGGGAGAATCCCCGGCGCGTAGAGGCACGGCCAGTCGGCCTTCGCGAGCCGCCGCATCGTCGGGCGGTTCATGTGAGCGTCGTGCCACACGCCAGCCACTACCACGCGGGCGCGAAGCGCCTTCACGAGCGCATCGGGCATGCTGTGGTGGCCGTGGTGGTTCGCCTTCGCCACGTCGACCTGCGGACACTCCGCCGCGAGGAAGTCCTCGATCTCCACGCGGCTTCCGTCCGGCTTCTTCATGCCTGCGGAGAAGTCCCCGCCGTTGTAGTAGCGGAAGTCCCCAAGCGAGAACACCATCGCTAGCGAGAGAGGGTTCTCGTCGAACTTGCTTCTGGGCCTGCCCATGGCCTCGCCAAGGTCGCACACGGACCCGTCGCGGCGCAGCAGGCATCCGCGCGCGCAGAGCGGCGTGAACGAGAAGCCCTTGCACCCGCCGTGGAGAAGGCGTATCTGGTCGGACCCCTTTTCAAGCCGGAATCTCTCCACCTTTATGCCGCGGCGTTCGACCTCGGCATAGACCTCTTTCAGGTGCTTGACGGTGTAGTCGTCGAACTTGTCGGGACGCGGAGCCGGGTCGTCCATATTGGGCCAGGATCTGTCGATGAACCTGCCGAAATCGAGAAACTCCATGGCCTGCCCGATTCCGCTGAGGCTGAACTTGCCGTTGGCGCTTCTGCCTGCGTTGAAGGGCAACCCGCCGGCATGGTCGCTGTGGTAGTGGGAGAGGATGAAGTAGTCCACCTTCTTCCCGTTCGGGTTGTCCGCCAGCACCCAGCGGGCGGTCCACTCTCCTGCGCGGCGCGAGCCGTTAGGCAAGGCCGGCACTCCGCAGCAACGATAGTCGCCGCAGTCTATGAGCGCCGACGTGCCGTCCGGAAACACGAGGAACGACGCCTCGGAGCTGCCGGTGTAGAGGGTGGTTATCCGGAAGCGCCCCTTCTCCCACTTGGGGAGAGTGGCGCCTGCAAGCGGATGCTTTGTCATTTCAGCCCATATACGGCCACCGAGGGCGCCAACGCCCAACGTCGCGAAGCCCTTGCCTATAAACGCGCGCCTGCCGCACGCGGACATTTTCTGGAGTGTAGCATCTTTCATGATTGACCTTCTTTCGTTTCGATTGGCCGCGGCCACGCGCAAAGACGAGTCCATCTGCTAGCCGATGGAGGGCTTGCGGCCTTCGAGGGCGGGGTTGTGGTGGGCCCAGAGGGCCTGACGGGCGACGCCGAGCATTATGGCGGCGTCGTCGCGCGTCTGCACCCCGCGCGAGAAGATGCGGTGTATGCCCTGCATCATGTGCTCGGTCTGCTTCTCGTTCATGAAGCCGATGTCCTGCAGCATCGTCTGCCAATTCTTCATCAGCTGCATCTTCTGCGCCTGCGGGGCGAGGGGCGCCTTCTCGTGCGGCGGCTGGTAGCTGCCGGTTGCGGTGAAGAGCTCGTAGCATGTTATGAGCACGGCCTGGGAGAGGTTGATCGAGGTGTAGCCTTCGTCCACGGGAATGCGGATGAGATGCGTGCACTGGGCGACCTCCTCGTTGAGAAGGCCCTTGTCCTCACGCCCGAAGACGAGCGCCACTGGACCGGTCTCGGCAAGCGAAAGTATCTCGCTCGCGCAGTCACGCGGCGCCTTCACGTGCTGGCGGTAGAGACCTCCGCGCGCAGTCGTGCCGACAACGGCCACGCAGTCCGCCACAGCCTCCTCGAACGTGGCGAACTCGCGCCGGGCGGCAAGTATGTCCGTCGCGTGCACGGCCATGCGCTCCGCCTCGTCCCAGCCGTTCTGCAGATTGGGCGCGGCGAGAACGAGGTTGCGGAAGCCCATGTTCGCCATAGCGCGGCACGAGCTGCCCACGTTGCCGGTGTAGAGCGTGCCAACGAGCACAACCCTTATGTTGTCCAGCATTGACGCCATGTCGTACAATCCCTCCTCGTCTTTCGCGCGGACTATCTGCGACGGCCGTCGACGGTGGTCGAAGGCGACTTGAACCCCTGCGGCGCAGAGGAGACGTGCGGCGATGAGCCGCGCCGGCTCTTTTCGTTCAGCGGATTCCTCTCGCTCGCGCAAAGCGTGCCCTGATACGCTATCTGGTAGCCCTTGCCGTCCTTGGCAAGATGCGCCACGAAACATCCCGTGCCCTGCACAAGATACTCCCATTTCTCGTCGTCCGTCATGAAGAGATTGCCGAACGGCGAGAGGCGCTGGTAGGCGATGAAGTGCGTGTTGTCGGGCAGCGTCACACGCACCTTGGAGCGAGTCTTGTCCTTGACCGTGCGCCCGTTGGGGAGAGTTACGTTGTAGAAGTGGTCCTTCTCGTCGCGCCCCTCCTCAACGGTGACGTAGTTGTTTGCGTCGTCCACGTACCGCTTCACTGCGGTGGCCTCGAACGACGTGCAGCCCGTGAGCGCGAGCTGCGCCGCCGCCGCGAAGGCCATGATTGCCGTCAATGCGCGCATCGTTGCGTCCTTGTGCGTGCGCGCCTAGGCGTTGTACGTGGCGGCGGAGGTCGTGCCGCCGTGGCCAGTCCAGTTCGTGTGGAAGAACTGTCCGCGCGGCGCGTCGAGACGCTCGTACGTGTGGGCGCCGAAGTAGTCGCGCTGCGCCTGCAGCAGGTTCGCAGGCAGGCGCTCCGTCGTGTAGCCGTCGAAGTAGCTGAGCGCGCTCGTCATCGTGGGCGCGGGGATGCCGTAGGAGAGCGCGGTGGACGCCACCTTGCGCCATGCGGGAACGAGCTTTTCGATCGTCTCCTTGAAGTACGGGTCCAGCAGCAGGTTGGAGAGCTGCGGGTCGCGGTCGTACGCCTCCTTGATCTTGCCGAGGAACACGCTGCGGATGATGCAGCCGCCGCGCCACATGAGCGCGATGCCGCCGTAGTTGAGGTTCCAGCCGTACGTCTTCGCCGCGGTGCGCATGAGCGTGTAGCCCTGCGCGTAGGAGATGATCTTCGACGCGTAGAGCGCCTGGCGTATCGCCTCAACGAACTCCGCCCTGTCGCCCGTGAACGCGGGCACTTTGCGCGCGTACGCCTTGGCGGCGGTCACGCGGTCGGCCTTCATCGCGGAGAGGCAGCGCGCGAACACGGCCTCGCCGATGAGAGTGAGGGGCACGCCCTCGTCGAGCGCGGCGATGCCGGTCCACTTGCCGGTTCCCTTCTGGCCGGCCGTGTCGAGGATCTTCTCGACGATGGGCGAACCGTCCTCGTCCTTGAAGGCGAGGATGTCGCGCGTGATCTCGATGAGGTAGCTGTCGAGCTCGGTCGTGTTCCAGCGCTTGAACACCTCGTGCATCTC
>CAMIVJ010000365.1 GCA_946401765.1 uncultured bacterium
GCATTTTTTGGTCGAGAAGACCTAATGGCAGATATGCTCGCACTTTGGCATAAGTGCGTGCCCTCGTTTGTTACTTGCCGCGGACGTAGGCGGATTGGAAAGTCAACGCTCATTGAACGGTTCGCCATGCGCAGCGGAGCGCGATTCATCAAGATAGAAGGACTGCGGCCCAAGGCAAAGATGACGGCTCAAGACGAACTAGCCAATTTCGCCGACCAGCTTGCCGTCCAGACCGGTGCGGAATCAACGGTTCCGCAGAACTGGCTGTCAGCGTTCGTTAGGCTGGAAAGGGAACTGAAAGACAAAGGCCGCACGGTGGTTCTCCTGGATGAAGTCTCGTGGATGGCCCATGGTGCTCCGACCTTTGCGGGAACGCTGAAGATCGCATGGGACAACTACTTCAAGAAGCACCCTAAACTTGTTTTTGTCGTGTGTGGAAGCGTCTCGACGTGGATCAAGGAAAACATAATCGAAGAAGGCTCGTTCTACGGGCGCAGGTCTTTGGACATTGTGGTGCCCGAACTGCCGCTTTCGGAGTGTGTCAAGTTCTGGGGACGCGCGGTCGAGCGGATCGACATCCGCGAAATCATCGACATACTCTCCGTGACAGGCGGAGTGCCGCGCTATCTGGAGGAAATTGATCCTGGCATTTCGGCGAACGAGAACATAAGGCGTTTGTGTTTTCGTCCCAAAGCGATACTGCGCGAGGACTTCGACGAGATGTTCAGGGATGTCATCACGCATCTGCCAACCTTGACGGCGTCGATCATTCGCGCTCTTGTGGATGGATCTCTTAGTTCAACCGAAGTGGCAAAACGCATCGGAAAGACGAAGGGCGGGAATGTCACCGCTGCGCTCGACCAACTTGTTGAGGCGGGCATGGTGTCGGAGGATGTCGGCAAGAATCCCGTCACCGGCGAGGAGGCGCGTATGAAGCTCTACCGCCTGAAGGACAACTACTGCCGGTTTTACCTGAAATACATCGAGCCTGAAAAGGACGCCATCGATAAAGGTGCATACGCGCTTGGGTCCCTAGAGCAGTTGGACGGCTGGCAGTCTGTACTCGGCCTCGCATTCGAGAACATGGTCGTCAACAACACGGCTAGACTCCTTGAACCACTGGGGCTTGCGTCTTCGCTGGTCGTGTCCGCCACGCCGTACAGGAAAGCGGGAAGGGGCGATTCTCGGAATGGCCTGCAGATCGACTTGTTGCTTCAGACGCGCAGGTCTGTCTGCCTCGTGGAGATAAAGCGGCAGCGTGAGATAGGACGAGAGGTGATAGATGAAATGGCGGAGAAGGTGCGTCGGTTGCCGCGTCGTGACGGGGTGTCGGTACGCACGGCGCTTGTATATGAAGGGCATCTTGCGCCAATCGTCGAGGCTGACGGCTATTTCGATGTAATTATTCCCTTCAGACGCCTGATGGGTCTGTGAAACAGACGTTGAATCCTTAGAGATGCCGTTCTCGTAAAAGCCATGAAGGACTGACCATGAAGAAAAAACAGGAAGAAACAAAAATGAGCAAGATAATCAATATAGTTTGGAGGGATGCACTTGTTGCGGCGGCACTCTCCTTTGTGCCTGCGTATGCGGGTGAGGCCGATGTCTCAAAGACTTTCCGCCCAGGGCAACACTGCATCTACGATGCGGTTCCGCTGGAGGGCGCGTGGGAGATGTTCTATTGCTCCAATGCGTGGGATTCGGTGGAGTGCCCGCAGTTCAAGGGCGTTACCGTTGCAAAGGCCGTGCCTGGATTCTGGGAGAACATGGTGCCTGCGCTGCGCGCGGCGGGGATGAAGGATGCGTTCAGAATCAACCCCGCGTACGAACGCCAGACGATTCCAATGACGCAATGGGCGAAATGCACTACGCTTCCCAACATCTACGGATGTTTCCTCTATCGCCGCACGTTCACGCTGGATGCAAAATCGTTTCGTTTCGGCGGGCGCGGGGCGCCCGCCCTACCGCCCGCCTATCTTGCGTTTGACTGCGTGCGCAATCAGGTCCACGCCTGGGTGAACGGGAAGTTCGTCGCGTTCCGCCAGGGATTCTCCACTCCGTTCGAGCTGCCGATTCCAGAAGGCATTCTCCGCGAAGGCGAGAACGAGATTGTCCTCGCCGTCTCGAACAACCCGAACAAGGGGTACAACGGGTCGGACGTCAGCGGACTCACAACGCGTGGGCTCATGGAGTCCACAGGTGGAATCGACGGACGCCTTGAGCTGCGTTTCGCGAGGAATGGTATTCGCGACGTCTATGTCACGACGGCAAAGGATCTCAAGACATTCAATGTGCATGTGGGTATGGATTTCGGTCATGCGGGACGCGTGACCCTACCCAATTCCGGCAATCTGGTAGGGGCGAGCGTCCCGCTCGCCCGCAATTACAAGTTGGCTTATTCAATTTCCGATGCTAACGGCAAGGTTTTGGCGAAGGGGGAGGCGAAGGGGGATTTCACGCTGTCGACGAAGGGATTCTCGTTCTGGTCGCCGGAGAATCCTGTTCGCTACACGCTCACGCTCACGACGCCGGAGGGGACGTGTTCGCAGAAGTTCGGCATCCGGCGTCTCGTGCCGGACGGCGAGCGGATGCGCCTCAACGGAGAACTCGCGTATCTGTGCGGCGTCACGGAGCACTGCTACTTCCCGGAGACGGTGCAGCTCCCGCGAGATCTCGCGTACTACCGAATGATCACAGCGAAGCGCAAGGAGCTTGGCTTCAACTTCCTGCGGTTTCACACGTTCGTTCCGCCGGACGAGTATCTTGAGGCGATGGACGAGCTGGGAATAATGGTCCACATCGAGTCGCCTAACTTCGTTCCGCTTGAGGAGTACGACGCGATCATCCGCTTTGCGCGGCGTCATCCGTGCGTCGTCGCGTACTGCACCGGCAACGAGACGTGGATAGACGAGACGGCGGAGAAGTACCTTGAGTCGGTGGCGAATCTGGTCCACGCCGAGACCGACTCGCTCTTCACGCCGATGAGCGCGATGCGCAATGTGGAGTACATGGTGAGGCGCGGCAAGGACACGGCGAACAAGCCGTTCCTGCACGTCCCGTCGCGCATGGCGCGGCTCGCCGCGTACTCCGACTACTTCACGTCGTACCAGCTCGGCGCGGTGTCGTACAATTCGCTGAACGGGGAATCCGCCGCGACGGTGGACGCCTGGGGCGACGCGTACTGCGGCAAACCGCGCACGATGCACGAAATCTGCATCGACGGAACCTTCTGCGACATCACGCTCGAGAAGGACTATCCGAAAGACTCGCCGATCACGAAGGAAGGCGTGTTCTCCGAGGTCAGGCGCCATCTGGCGGAGCGCGGACTCCTCGACCGCGCCCCCGCCTACGTGCGCAACTCGGGCGAATGGATGCGGCGGATCCGCAAGTTCACGTTCGAGAAGGTGCGCGCGTCGCGCAGAATCGTGGGGTACGACTACCTCGGCGACATCGACTCGCGCTGGCATACGTTTGGCTACTCGGACGGGATGATGGACGAGTTCTACCGTCTGAAGCATGGTGAGACCGTCGAGAATGTGCGGCGCTACAACTCCGCCGCGGTCTTGCTGTGCAGCCTCGGCAGCGACTTCAACTTCAAGGCGGGCGAGAAGAGGCGCGTGGCGTT
>CAMIVJ010000366.1 GCA_946401765.1 uncultured bacterium
GGTGCGCTCCTCGTGGCAGCCGTTGCACATCAGGCGCTCGCCGGGATGCACGTAGGTGTCGCTGCGCATGTTCTGCACGGTGCAGCCTTCGGCGTCAAGCGCCTGGAAGTAGAGCGGCACGTCAACGGGCACATCAAAGAACGCGCTGCCGTCCTTCTCCACCGGCACCGTGCCGAGGCACTGGCGCGCCACCTGCTGGCTCTCGGCGCCGAGGCGGGGCTGGCCGGTGAGCGGACTGAACTTCGGCAGCACCTGCCACACGCGAAGCGCCGCCACCTCGGTGCCCTTCGGGAACGGGAGCTTCGAATTGTACACGTTGATCAGGCCGATCTGCGCCGTCTTGGGAAGGTCCTTCGCGGGAATGGGCGCGGGACGCGTTCCGTCGGCGTTGGCCGGGCGGCCCACGAGCGTGCCGTGCGCGAGGACTGGCGGACGCGTTCGCGCCTGAAGCGGCATCGGGTCGAGGCATGAGATCGTGGGATGCGTGTAGATGCGCGTCTTGTTTCCAAAGACGTCCACAAGCGTGATCGCGTAGCGGCGTATTGGATGCGGCGAGTACTTCCCGTTGGCGTTGCCGTCGTACACGCAAATGAAGTACTTGTCGCTGAGCGGCCAGGGCGTGGCGTACGAGCCGCTTGCGCGCATTCCGCCGCCGTGCGTCTCGCTTTCGGGGAGGGGCTGCTCCGGCGTGACGCGGCGCACCTGCGACATGCGGTCGTCGTCGCGCTTGGCGGGATCGACGAGTATGATCGATCCGTAGGCGCAGCCGTGGTGCGGAGTGGCCACGGCAACGTACAGGCGAGAGCCCGGCACGGCGCGGCCGTTCATCTCCATGAGCGGACTCGAGTCGTAGAGGCGTTCGCGCGTGTTGCCGTTGACTTCGCGCGGGTCGCGTCCGTCGGGGGTTGTGCGCCAGAGGTGATGGGCCTGGCTGAAGCCGCGGTCAACATAGTCCCAGCGCGTGTAGAGGATCATGCCGTCGTTGTCCACGCTGGGGTGCCATTCGTTCGTCTCGTGCGGGCTGAGCTGCACGATGTCGGATCCGTCGGGGAACATCGAGTGGAGCGTGAACGTGGGAACGGGGCGGCCGTGGCAGCGGCCGAATCCGCCGCGGCGCTCGGAGATGAACGCCATGCGCCCGTTCGGGAGCCAGCAGGGGTCGATGTCGTTCGAGCAGCCTGTGGTGAGCTGGCGCAGCGACGAACCGTCGGCCGCGCAGGTGAAGATGTGGTAGACGGTGTCGTCGTTCCACTTGCGGATCTCTGGCTTGCCGCGCGTGTAGGCGAAGGCGATGGAGGAACCGTCCCACGAGACGTCGGGCGCGAGATATCCGCCCGGACCGAGCGTACGGCCCTTCCACGCGCCCTCCTCGACGGTGCGGCCGTCAAGGATGTCTCGCGCAACGGGATGGTCGGAGAACGGATTCTCGAGCACGTACAGTCCGTCGCCCACCGATGCGCCGTGCATGGTGGCGTGGAAGCCGAAGTACTGGTCGCACATGTGCCAGCCGGCGTTGAACTCGTCGAAAGGCATAGCCTCGTGTCCAACGAAAACGAGGCGAGTGATGCCCTTGAGGAGCGGGTTCTTGAGGGAGACGCGGCGGTTGAGGGCGTGGACGGCGGAGAACAGCGGAAAGCGGGTCTCGCGCCAGTCGCGGCGGGACGCAGGCGCGCGCGCCATGAGCTCGTCGAGCTCGCGTGCCTCGGCGGAGAGGTCCACGCCGGCAGCGGAAAGATCGGCGATCAGCGCGCGCGTGCGGCGCGCGAGAACGTCGAGCGGATCCTTGTCGTCCGGCAGGACGCATGCGGCCTCGTTCGCGCTCTCCTCCCTGGTGAGCCGAGGAAGCTTGCTCCAGCCTCTGATGTCGCGCTCGATGAGGTCCCAGTCGAGCCTGGCGTATTCGTGTTCACCGCCCGCGTCGGGCCATTCGCGCGCCGCGGCGGTCACCGTCAGCGCGGCGAAAGCGGCCAAATGTAGACACATGAAGAGATGGACTTGCTTTTTCATGGCGCTATTTTACCAAATCGTCACGCGCCGCACAAGCCGAAGGCGCGTGGTATTTTTGCGAAAACAGTACCCACTGTCGAGGACATTTTGGTATAATCATCGGCATCACAGCCGCGGCATTCAGCCGCGGGCAGACAAAAAGGACGCATGCAAATGACAAAGACAGCCATCACAATTGCAGCCGCTCTCACACTTGCCGCCGCAGGCGCCGCAGAGCCAAACACACTCACCCCCGAAGAGAAGGCCGCCGGCTGGCAGCTTCTCTGGGACGGTAAGACGCTCGACGGATGGGTCGGCGAGAAAGGCGGCTGCAAGGCGCCTCCCGCCAAGGGATGGAAGATCGAGGACGGCATCCTCACCGTGCTGCCCACAAGCCGCATAACGAAAGGCGGCAAATGGGAGAAGCTCCCCAAGGAGCAGGCCGCGCTCGGCGGAGGCGGCGACCTCGTGACGAAGGAGTCCTTCAAGGACTTCGAGCTCTCCGTTGACTTCCGCCTCACCACCGCCGCCAACAGCGGCATCAAGTACTTCTACGACAAGAACAAGTTCGGCGGCACCTGCGAGGAGTACCAGATCCTCGATCCAGAACACCCCGACGCCAAGCGCGGACGCAACGGAAACCGCCGCGTGGCAGCACTCTACGACATGATGCCCGCCAGCGCGGACAAGGTGGTGCGCCCCGCCGGCGAATGGAACACCGCCAAGATCGTCTCAAAGGGCAGCCACGTCGAGCACTGGCTCAACGGCAAGAAAGTGCTGGAATACGAGCGCGGGTCCGAACAGTTCCGCGAGTTCGTGAAGCGCTCCAAGTACAAGAGCTCCGAGAAGAAAGACGGCGCGCGCTGGGGCGAGACGCCCGAGGGACGCATCAAGTTGCAGGACCACACCGACTCCACCGTCAGCTTCCGCAACATCAAGATCCGCAGGCTCTAGGCAAAAAAATGGCAGTCCCAATGAGAGTCGAACTCATCTTACAGGCATGAAAAGCCCGTGTCCTAGCCGATAGACGATGGGACCGCTTGGAGCGAACGGAGATACAGTATATCAAAAAGATTCGCGCTGCGCAAGACGCAGCGCGAATCTTTTTCAAAACCGAGCGCGAAACTTTACTTCGAAAGCGCCGCGGTCACATCGGCAAGCACCTGGCGGAGAGCCTTCGGCACGCGGTGGGCGGCGAGGTTCTCCTCCTTGGAGTCCTTGGACGGCTTCTTGTCGTACTCGTCGTAGGAGGCGCCGATGGTGGCGATCTCCTTCTTCCAGCCTTCGACGTCCACCTTGAGGATCTCCTCGAGGTCGGCCTTGACGACGTGGAACTTGGCGCTCTCGTCGTTGTTCTCGAGATCGATGTCCTTGGCGAATGGCAGGTTGCCGATCGCGGTCTCGTTGGCCTTGACCTGGCCCTCGATGCGCTGGCAGATCCACTTGAGGACGCGGCTGTTGTCGCCGAAGCCCGGCCACATGAAGCGGCCGTCGTCGCCCTTGCGGAACCAGTTCACGAAGTAGATCTTCGGGAGCTTCGTCGCGTCGGCGGAGGTGCGCTCCATCTCAAGCCAGTGCTGGAAGTAGTCGGCCACGTTGTAGCCGAAGAACGGCAGCATGGCCATCGGGTCGCGGCG
>CAMIVJ010000367.1 GCA_946401765.1 uncultured bacterium
CGCAGAACAGCAGCACCACGGCGCCGACGCCCATGGCGACGGCGATGGGAACATGCACTTCGGACATTCTGACGATGCCGCTCAGGCAGCACGGAACCAGGGCGAGAGCGTCTTCGCTCACCACGTGAACTTCCGCCAGGAATATGAAAAGATTGACTATGACAATGTACGCGAGGCCGATTTTCCCGATGACGTTCGCAATGCGCGCGTTGCCTGCGAGAGACATCCGCGCAAGTGCGCCTGCGGCTATGGCCACTGCGCCGCACTCGTACAGGAAGACGATGATTTTCTTTGCAACGTCGAAGTCCAAAGTGATGTAAGTGCGCAGAGCCATGACGGCTGCCGCCGCCGTGGCGAGCAGAATCGCGAACACCATGGATGGAACGCTTCCCGTGGCGAACGGGAACGCCAGAACGCGGAGAATCTTCGATCGCGGCGAGTGGAGAATCGCGCCACGCGTGACGGGCGTTGGCGAGAATCCCGCGCAAAGGGCGATCATGCCGGCGATTGCAATCCATGCAATGCCCCACAGCATGCTTCCATCTCCGTACACTGCGAACACAAGCGGAACGCTTGCGGCGAAGACGACGAGCTGCGTTATGCGGAGCGGACGGTTGAAGTCGGTGTGAAACGGGGCCAGTTCGGCGGCGGCCTGCGCGCGGCAGTAGGCGGTTGTGGCCACAGGCAGAAAGATTGTGGCGAATGCGCCGGCGGGCGACCATAGAATCGACGCGACAATCTCATCCACTTCTCCGCTGTTGCCAATGTTCGTCACGGCGACGACTAATGCCGCGAACAACCATACTGCCGTGCCCAGGAGAAGAAGCAACACTATCTTCCATACGATCGACCGCCGCGCGCATGCAGGCAGAAGCCCGAGCGCCGTGATCGCCGTGCCGCCGAGGAGAAGTAGAATTGGGATGACTACGGTGGTGGAAAGCTCGATGCCGCGCATCAGGTAAGACAGCGCGAAGAACGGCATCGCCAGGGCCACGGCGATTGCGGATATGATCGCTGCGGCGGCAATCTTCCCGCTGGCTATCTGAGAGGAGGTGAGCGCGGTGGTGAACTCGAGCCTCTCGTTGGTTCTGCTCGTCTCGATCATCGTCTTGATGCACGTGAAGAGCGGTATCAGGCCGCATGTGACGATGGCGGTGATCAACGTCGTCACGTTCAACGGGCCTTCGCCGAGGCCGTTCCCGTACATGACCTCCATCGGCGACATTCCGTGCATGTCGTCCGAGAGCACGACGATCATCGCGATGAGAAGCACGATCGGAAGCGCCACCATGCCCCAGAGGATGATGCGCGAGCGCACGAGCTGGCGCAGCTCCTTGAGAGTGACGGGGTTGATCTGAAGCTTGAGTTTCATTCTGCGACCGGGGTTGAATCAAGCACGCCTTCCACAACGCTGCGCGCGTCGACGCCGTCCAGCTTGGCGCGGTAGTCGAGGATGAGCCTGTGGTTCAGCACGGGGAATGCGACCTTTCGCACGTCGTCGAAACCGACCGACGGGCGCCCGTCCATCAGCGCAAGCGCGCGGGCCGATTCCGCCATCGCGATCGCGGCGCGCGGCGATGCGCCGCACGTGACGTACTTCGCGGAGTGAGTGGCCGCAACGAGCCGGCCGATCCAGCTGGCCACAGCCTCCGGCAGAAGCACCTTCCCCACCGTGTCGAGCGCGCGGTTCAGCGACTCCTTGCCGAGCGTGAATCCGCTCTCTGGCATGTCGCCGTGCGAGCGCGTGGTGATGATTGCGGTGAGGGTGGAGGCGTCTGGCGGGGAGACGTGTAGCTTGAAGATGAAGCGGTCGGTCTGCGCCTCGGGAAGCGGGTATGTGCCTTCGAGCTCGATCGGGTTCTGGCTTGCGAGCACGAAGAACGGCTTGGGGAGAGGACGCGTCACGCCCATCAGGGTGACGGTGCGCTCCTGCATCGTCTCTAGCATTGCGGACTGCGTCTTCGGCGAGGCGCGGTTTATTTCGTCCGCGAGAAGCAGGTTGCAGAATACGGGGCCCGGCTTGAACACCATCGCGCGGTTGCCGTCCGGACCGGTCTCGAGGATGTGCGAGCCGAGGATGTCGGAAGGCATCAGGTCGGGCGTGAACTGCACGCGCTTGAAGTCGAGGTCGAGAATCTGGGCGAGGGCGCGGATGAGCGCGGTCTTGCCGAGTCCGGGCAGGCCTTCGAGGAGGATGTGCCCGCGCGCGAGAACGCCTGCGAGCACGAGGCGGTGGAGCTCGGGGCGGCCGAGGAGCATGCGGTCGAGCGCGGCGAGGGTGGCGTCGAGATCCTGCTTCACGGGGGCGACGTCGTCTGGGCTTAGAAGTGTCATGGAGCTTTCCTTTCGATGTCGAAGAATCTTTTCACTGTGCCGCGGTGGCGCGGCAGCACGTTCTGGCCTGCGGAGGCGCCCTGGCTGCGCCCGCCGATCGCGCGCCTTGCGCCGGGCGAGGAGGGAACGCCGCGCTTCGCGGGGTCTTCGTTTGAGATCGACTCGCCCACCTTCGTCACGGAGGGGTTGCCGGCGAGCCCGGCCTTCTCGGCGAGGTCCTTGAGCTTGGACGCGCCGAGCTGGGTCTCGTCGCCGAAGTCGAGCGGCGCGTCGTCTCTTCCGCGCGAAACGCCTCCACTGCCGGGGCTGTCACCATCGCCGTCCTTCGACTCTTCGCAGGCGCAGCAGTCGCCGCTGCATTCGTCTTCGCCTTCGCCGAGTTTGCGTCCGCAGTGGGGGCATCTTCCCTCGGACGACTCCTCAAGCATCTTCTTGAGCTGCTCGGCGCCGTTTGTGAGCGTGGCGAGCGAGGCGAAGGTGTTGTTTTCCGGGAGAAGGTGCTTGGCAGCCTCGGCGTTCATGTCGAGGAGCGCGTCGAGCTTCTCGCGCACTGCGTCGACCGCGTCGAGCGTCTCGCCAGGGGCGGAGGGATCGGCCTCCTTCTCGATGCGGTCGAGCTCCTCCTGCAGGGCCTTGATCTCCTCCGCGTCGAGGGTCTTTGCCTCCTCGAGTTCGGCGAGCTCGTTCTTGATCTCGGTGGTGACGTCGGGAAACGCGGGCGCTGGCGGCTGCGGGGCGCCTGCGGCGAACCAGTCGTCCGGCGCGGCCGCGACGGCGGCGAGCGCGGCGAGGGCGGCGAGGGCGCCTGGGATTGCGCGGCGCCAGGTGGATGGAACGTACGGCGCGGCCGGAACGGGACGCGGCCATTTTTCGGCGCCGGGAACATCCTTCGCGAGAATGAGTCCGCCTGCGTGCGAGGCGTCTTCGACTAGCGCGAGGCACATTGCGCGCGACGGGGCGCGCCTGAGCGCGAAGAGGGCGCAGGCGAGCGCGCAGATGGGTACGGCGGCAAACATCGCGAACGCGGCTGGCGGCAGCGGAGACAGGAACGCGCGCGCGGCGAGGAGTCCGCACGCCGCAACCGCCGCGCCGATGGCGACGCCCCGCAGCGCGCCTCTGGCGAGAAGGTCTCGCCTGAACGCCCGCATCGCAGGCTCTGTCATTTGGTCGGTCATGTCTGGTGAGGGGAATCAGATGTTAATATTCTATCATATTTCCTTGCGCCGTGTCGTTTCGGTTATGATTTTTCTATGGAGGCAATTGCAAAACCCGGTAGGGACGCGCGTCC
>CAMIVJ010000368.1 GCA_946401765.1 uncultured bacterium
ACCTCCTGCACGGGCAGGGCGGCGAGTATTTCCGTCGGATCGTCCGGCATGAGGAATACGCCGTCAGGCATCTTCTTGCCGATGTGGTTCGCGATCTTCGCGAGCGTCTTCGTGGGCGCGAAACCGATGCCGCACGGGATGCCGACCCAACGGAGTATCTTGGCGCGTAGGCGCCGCCCGTAGGCGGCGTAGTCTGCGGCGGCTGTCGTGGGCGGGAAGATGAACGCCTCGTCGATGGAATACTGCTCCACGTCCACGGCCTCATCGCGGAGAATGGAAATGATGCGCCGCGACATGTCGCCGTACAGCTCGTAGTTGGACGAGCGGAAGAACAGTTCGCCCGCCGCCTCGCGGTCTTTCAGCTGGAAGTACGGCGTGCCCATCGGTATGCCGAGCGCCTTGAACTCGTTTGAGCGCGAGACGCAGCATCCGTCGTTGTTCGAGAGGACGGCCACCGGCCGTCCCACAAGACGGCGGTCGAACACGCGCTCGCAGGACACGAAGAAGTTGTTGCCGTCCACCAGCCCGATCATCGCTTCCCCGCGAATCTGTGTATGCAGGCCGTCACCTTGCCGAAGTAGTCAAGTTCCTGTCCGGGATTGAGACGGATGACGGGATAGTTGGGGTTTGCCGGTTCGAGCCGAACGCCGTCCTTGTCGCGGCGGTAGGTTTTAACCGTAAAATCACCATCGACGCTGGCGATGATCACGTCACCAGAGGCAGGGCGGAGGGAACGGTCAACCACGAGCAGGTCACCGTCGTTGATGCCCGCGCCAACCATCGAGTCGCCCTGAACACGGACAAAGAACGTCGCCGAAGGACGCTTCACCAGAAATTCGTTCAGATCAAGCGGCGGTTCAAGGTACTGTTCAGCCGGCGACGGGAAACCGGCCACCACCGACCCCGATACTTTTACTGTTTTACTCACAGCGCAGACTTCCCTATTTTTCTGGGCGACTATGATGACCCATCCCCAGCGGTCGCATCAGATTATAGGCCATCATAGCCGCCAAGAACACGGCAGACGCCCAATGAACGATGGAAAGCGAGTGTCTCGTAGATGCGACTGTGGCAGACATGGGCAGCGCATTTGGAACCATGTTGATCGCAATGCCGCAGAGGATTGCGCCAATTATGATCACAGCGACGTATGCGGCTGCGGCCTTGCGTCCGACAAGGGCGGCAACGGTCGTGAGCGACATCGCGTTCATCGCGGGGCCTACCATCAGAAACACGAACGCCGCTCCAGGCGAGACGCCCTTGGCTATGAGCGACGCGGCGATCGGAATCGATGCCGTCGAGCATACGTACATCGGGAACCCGACAATAGCCATCACCGGCATCGCGATCCAGTCGCTGCCGTGGAATGCATCCGCGAAGAAGTTGTCGGGCACAAGCACCGTGACAAGCGCAGAAACGGCAAGACCTACCGCAAGCGGCTTTGCGACCGACCCAAGAAGCCGTCTGTACGCCTGCCAGAATATCGCCTTTATCCCCCGCGATCCGGCGGATGCATCCTCAACGGACACCGTGGCCGCATCTTCCCCGCCTACCGCCGAGACCACAGCGCCGCCCACGATTCCCGTAAGCGCGGCGGCAATGGGACGCGCCACCGCAAAGACAGGACCAAGCAGTGCGTATGTGGCAAGAATGGAATCGATGCCGGTCTGCGGCGTCGATATGAGAAGCGCAGCGGTCGGGCCCTTCCCCGCGCCGTGCTTGCGCAACCCGGCGGCGATAGGCAAAACGCCGCAAGAGCAGATCGGAAGCGGCACGCCGATTGCGACGGCACGAAGGATGCCGCCAAAACCGGAACGGCCACCCATCATGCGATTGACCCAGTTTCGCGGAATCCATACTGCGATGACACCCGCCATGAGGAATCCGAAGACGAGCCACGGCGCCATCATGGCAAACACATGGACAAAAGCAAATAATATGTCTTTCATGTTCCGAACCTCGTTCAGGCCATTTTCGAGAAACTTTCAAGAGCCTCGGCGAACGATTCAATCGTCTCGTCGGCGTTCCCTTTTTCGATGCCCTCGCGCACGCAATGGCGGAGATGCCCGTCGAGCACGATGAATGACAGGCGGTGTAGCGCCCCGTTCGCCGCGTTGAGCTGAGTGAGAATGTCCTCGCAGGGGATGTCCTCCGCAAGCATCTTCTGGACGCCAGTCAGCTGGCCGATGATCTTCTTCAGCCTCAGCTGGAGCGACGTCACGTCTTCAATGCATTTTTTCATCTCTTGTCCTTTTAATGTCTCATTGGCCGCATATTATACCATACCCCCGTAGGGTATGTCAATGTGCTTGTCCGTCTGAAACACCGTCGCGTATTCTGTTGACGTGAAAGCAACTGCCTCGGCAAAGGTCCCGATGAGCGCTGATGTTCTAATGCTCGTTTCTGTGGCCTTCAACAAATCTCCACAAGTTCAAATCGCTTCACACGTTTCCCGTCCCTATAGCAGATCTCGAAGGACGTGGCACGGCGCCGGATATCTCATGCGCCCTGTACGGCTCTTCGAGGAAAGCGACCTCCTCGCACGACAACTCAATATCGACCGACTTCACGGCATCATCGAAATGTCGTGCATTCGTAGCGCCGACGATCGGCGCGGCCACGCCCTTTGCGAAATGCCACGCAAGCGCGATCTCGCTCATCGTCACGCCGCGACGGCTTGCCAGCTCCTCAACGCGTTTCACTATTGCGATGTTGTTTTCCTTCTCTCTGTCATATTTGCGGTGGAGGATCTTGTCGGTCGTGTCGCGCTTTGTGCCGCTGTCCCATTCGGGATGTGTGAGGTGTCCGCCGGCAAGCGGCGAATACGGCATGCGTGAAACGCCGTATTGCTCCGCCACGGGTATGAGTTCGCGCTCGTCCTCGCGGTAGAGGAGATTGTAGTGGTTCTGCAGCGTCGAGAACTTCGTGAGTCCATTCTGCTCCGCCACTATCTGCAGGTTGTGGAACTGATAGCCGTACATCGCAGATGCTCCAAGAGCGCGGACTTTTCCGGACTTCACGAGCGCGTCCAGCGCCGACATGGTTTCCTCGACCGGCGTATCGTAATCAAATCGGTGTATCTGATACAGGTCAAGATAGTCGGTTCCAAGACGGGTGAGCGTGCCGGCGATTTCGCGCTCAATAGCCGATCTGGAAAGCTTGCCGTCGTTGAAATACACCTTTGACGCGATTATGACGTCTTCGCGTTTTACGCCAACTGCGCGCAGGGCGTTTCCAAGGAACTCCTCGCTCGTGCCATGCGCATAGCAGTTGGCCGTGTCAAAGAAGTTGACGCCGAGATCGAGCGCGTGAGCGACCATCTTCGTAGTCTCCTCCTGCGGAAGCGTCCAAAGATGGAAATCTTCAGACGCCCTGCCGTATGACATGCATCCTGCGCAGATCCGCGAAACTTTGATTCCGGTCTTGCCAAGTTCTGTATAGTTCATGTTGAACATCCTTTCGTTCAGTGTTCTTGCCTTGTCGAACGACATGGCGCTTTCATGCGCGATGTCGCGAGCGTGTTGATCATCAACTAATGCGATCTCTTGCAATCCGCCAGCAGAGCCAGGCGGACAATGTCTTTGAATCGAAGATCGTGCCGTTGCGGAT
>CAMIVJ010000369.1 GCA_946401765.1 uncultured bacterium
AAACCTGGAGTATCATCGATCAAAGAATATGCGTTTTACCTATGTAAGAATCTCACTTCAATAACAATCCCAGCCTCTATAACAGAGATTGGCTGCGTTAAGACGACTGGAGTGTCACAATATTCGCTAAAGACGTATGTGTTTCAGTCGTGTAACAAGTTAAAGACGGTTTATGTCGAGCCTGGCAAAACAAGCTTTGCCAGAGAGGGATTGTCGTTAAATGGGGCTGACGTTTCAAAAATCACTATCATAGAGATTCCGGGGGCGTTGATGGGTTCAGGCATTACTAGCGATTGGTCTTATTACTTTCCCGATTTCTCAGCCAAGTTCGGAACCGACTTCTGGAAGGCTCTACTGATGCCCTCTGGTAAGATTGATGAGTCGGGGAACGATATGCTTGTCTGGCATGACTATGTTTCAGGGACGGACCCTACAGATGTTAACAGTAGATTTGCTGCATCAATCTCAATGGTTGATGGTGCTCCCCGCATCAGCTGGACTCCGCGATTACAGTCTTATGAAGAAGCAAAAAGGCAATATCGGGTGTTTGCGAAGAAACGATTGGATGAAGCAGAGTGGACTGATGTTTCAGATATGACCGACGGTCAGCGTGCCGCTTTTACATTTTTTAAGGTCAAAGTGCAGATGAGATAATGAGTCAAGGGGATAACGGACAAGCCATTTGTAATACATTCCAAGGGCAATTACGAAGCCGCAGCCAATGAACTTGCGGCTAATGGCGTGAATAAAATGTGGGAGTGCTATGTTTCGGGCATAAGCCCAACTAATGCGGCAGACGTGTTTGTTGCAGGGATCGCCGTCTCAAATAACGTACCGTGCATTATATGGACGCCTGATTTGAACGAATGAGGGAAGAAAACTGAGCGGGTATACCGCATTTGGGGAAGCGAATCTCTTTCTCCAGTCTCATGGCATTCGCCTACAAATTCACTTGACCGTTTTTTCAAGGTTACGGTAGAAATGCCGTGATCCTGCCATCATCAGATGCCGCAGGGACGAGGGTAGCCATTGTGGAAAGTGTGGAGAATGACGAACATGAGAGGCAGTTGCAAAACCTTCTTTGAGGGTCGTGTGGAACATGTAGATCATGTAGATTTGGATGCGGGGATGTTCCAGATGGCACACGGCGTGGCCTGACGAGGAGAAAACATGGACGAGAAGTGCGAAAACGGCGGCAGATACAGGCTTGGACGCCATTGGCAGACAATCCAGGGCAGCCTCTTTCCCGAGTGGGAGAGGGAAATGGGCAGTTCGTCTTGTGCTTTCATGCCCATAGTATGGAATAAAACTGAATAAAATCAAGGTAAAAACGAGTAAATATGAAATCCCCCCCCCTCAAAGAAATTGCATTTTTCCCCTTGCGCCGGAAGCGCGGATTTGGCATAATGGTTGTGCTGAATCTTTCAGCCGCGCAGATGTGGTTTTGCGAGTTCCCTCAGGCCGCGCGGCTTGGCTCGCAGACGGCGCGGAAGAGGGGTTTTGCAACTACCTCTAATGTGAAGCAAACACAAACCAAGGTATTGTTCCTCCATAGCGCAGACTGCGCGCGGATGAAGTTCGCAGCTGAAGAAAGGAGCCACGCAATGCACAAGACGGTAGAAGCGAAGAAGAATCTGGCGAGAACAGTCTTCTGTTTGGCGATTGCGGCCGGCATCGTCGCGCCGATGGCAACGGCCGCTGTATTCGACGTGCCTGGCGGGATTCTCGTCGAAGACAAGAACTATGTGGGCTGCGGCGCAGACACATTTGCCGATTCCGACATCGTTGACCTGAATGGACATCGACTTTACATCGACCACACTGCCTTCAACGGCGTAGTGTTCACGGATTCATCATCGGGAACGCCAGGCGAGCTGCACGTAGTGGTTGGAGAAGGCGAGAGGGCCGCTCTTGAGGCGATCAGCATTTCCGGCAATCTGAAGATGGTCAAGGAAGGCACCGGAAGCCTCGTGATGTGCCCGCAGGGGCTGGCCGTTGAGTGCATTGCCGGGCGGCTTGAGTTCGCGGGAAAGCGTCCGATCCACCGTTGGAGCTTCACCGACGGTTCGCTTGCCGATTCTGCGGGTGGAAGCACGGCGGTGGAGCATACCGCGAACGCCGGCACGATCACCTACGGCGACGGTGCCGTGACGTTCTCTGGCGGGAAGAACGGGGATTGCTACCTTGACCTCGGAACGGACGTGATTCCGTCCTCCGGCAACGTGACGATCGAGCTCTGGGGAAAACGCAACGAGGCGACGCACCTGTGGGCAAGCATGTTCAGCATCGGCGTCAACGGAAACAACAATGACTCTTTGCGGATGGCATGGTCGAATCACATCGTCGGCGATGGCGCCTCCGACATGGTCTATCTGAAAAAGTCCGGCAAGGGAGACCTTTTCTTCCAGAGCAACACGATGAGTCCCTACACGGTGGGGACTCAATATCACATCTCGATGCGGATTGTACAGAACGCCGACGGCTCTACGGTGTTCACATGGTCCAAGCGCAGTGCGGCCACCGGCGAGATCGAGAAAACAAAGACTATGACCGTCGCCAGCGACAAGGAATGGTCGCTGGCGGAATATGCCGGGAACCCGCTCGTACTAAACCACGGCTATGACAACGACGATGAAGCCGCCACCTACTACGAGGTACGCATTTGGGACAGCGCCCTGAGCGACGAGGAACTCACCGCCAACGCAAAGGCCGGGCCGGACGCTTTCCCGGCGGCCAGAATCGTGGAGGCGCCAGAACTGATTCACCGCTGGAGCTTCGCGGACGGCTCGCTTGCCGATTCCGTGGGCGGAAGCACCGCCGTGAAGATGGGCGGCGGCGAAATCACGTTCGCCGACGGCGCTGTGACGCTGCCCGGCGGCGGCAACGGCACGTGCTATCTGAGCATGGGCACGGACGTGGTGCCTGCTTCCGGCGAAGTGACGATCGAAATCTGGGGAACGCAGAACGAGGTGAGGGACTGGTCGCGCATCTTCTGCATCGGCACGGCCGCCAACGACTTCCTGACGATGGCCTGGTCCAACGGCGGGAACGTCAACAACGATTTCGTGCAGTTGAAGAACAGCGGCACCGACTACATCTGGAGCACTGGAACGATGGCTCCGTACGCGGTAGGCACGAAATACCACATATCGATGAGAATCGTGCCGCAGGAGGATGGCAAGTCCAACATCTCGTGGGCAAAGCGCGACTCTGCAACCGGCGAGCTCCTGAAGTCGGGGAGCAAGGTGACGTCGGGCGCCTGGACGACGGCGCGATACGTTGGGCGCAGCCTGTGGATCGGCCATGGCTTCGAAAACAGCGACGCTTCCGCCACATACGACGAAGTGCGCATCTGGAGAGGTGCGTTGCAGGATGACCAGCTTGCCCTGAACGCAAAGCTGGGACCGGACAAGGTCGCTGCTCCTCTGGCTCAGGGCAAGTGCGGCGCGCTGAACATCGCCGCCGGCGCGACGCTCGCCACACCGGACGACGGAATCGCGTGTACGCGACTTTCCGGCGAGGGAACGCTTGAGGCGCTTTCGAAGTTGAGGGTCGAGGAGTCGCTTGACATCGCAGGTGAGGCAGCAGGCACTTTCACGG
>CAMIVJ010000370.1 GCA_946401765.1 uncultured bacterium
CAGCTGATGAAGGTGGAGACGCACAACCACCCCACGGCGATCTCGCCCTATCCGGGCGCCGCGACTGGCGTGGGCGGCGAGATCCGCGACGAGGCCGCGACGGGCAGCGGCTCGCGTTCCAACGCGGGCATCTGCGGCTTCATGGTGAGCGACCTCCACATCCCCGGCGCGCCGCAGCCGTGGGAGCGCGTGTACGCCGAGTTCCCGAAGAGGCTCGCGACTCCGCTTGAGATCATGACGGAGGGCCCGATAGGCGGGGCGGCGTTCGGAAACGAGTTCGGCCGTCCGCAGCTAACGGGCTTCTTCCGCACGTACGAGGGCGAGGTGGCGGGGCAGTACCGCGGCTACCACAAGCCGATAATGCTCGCGGGAGGCCACGGCGTGATCATCCGCGACCAGGTGGAGAAGAAGCCGGTCAAGACTGGCGCGTACATAGTGCAGATTGGAGGGCCGGCGATGCGAATCGGCCTTGGCGGCGGCGCGGCGTCCTCGATGATGACCGGCACCAACGACGAGGCGCTCGACTTCAACAGCGTGCAGCGCGGCAACGCCGAGATGCAGCGCAGGTGCCAGGGCGTGATCAACGCGTGCGCGGCGATGGGCGCGAAGAATCCGATACTCTCGATCCACGACATCGGCGCGGGCGGCCTCTCGAACGGGTGTCCCGAGCTGGTGGAGGCGACTGGCGGCAAGTTCGAGCTTCGCAAAGTGCACAACGAAGAGCCTTCGATGAGCCCGATGGAGATATGGTGCTGCGAGGCGCAGGAGCGCTACGTGCTGGCGCTCAGGCGCGAGGCCAAGGAGTTCTTCGAGACGCTGTGCGAGCGCGAGCGCTGTCCGGTGGCGTTCATCGGCGAGGCGACTGGCGACGGAATGCTCGTGCTGGAAGACGACTATTTCCACGATTCGCCGATCGACATGGACATCAAGGTGCTGCTCGGCAAGCCGCCGCGCATGGTGCGCGACGTCAAGCGCGTGGAGCGTGAGCACGAGCGGCTCGACATGCGCGAGGTGAGGCCTTACGACGCCTTCTTCCGCCTCTTGCATCTTCCCACGGTGGCCGACAAGACGTTCCTCGTCACGATCACCGACCGTTCCGTGACGGGCCTTGTGGCGCGCGACCAGATGGTTGGACCCTACCAGCTGCCCGCGGCCGACTGCGCCGTCACCACGATGGGCTACAAGACGCTCAACGGACAGGCCATGGCCACCGGCGAGCGCAGTCCCGTGGCGATGCTGAACGGCCCCACCTCCGCGCGCCTCGCGATCACCGAGGCTCTCACGAACCTCGCGGCCGCGAACTGCGGCGACATCAAGAACGTGCGCCTCTCCGCCAACTGGATGGCGCCCTGCGGCGAACCTGGCGAAGACGCCAACCTCTACGACACCGTGGAGGAGGTGGGCCTGAAGTTCTGTCCTGCGCTCGGCATATCCGTGCCTGTGGGCAAGGACTCCTGCTCGATGCACACCACCTGGACCGATTCGAAGGGACTCGCCCACCGCCAGGTGGCGCCGCTCTCGCTCGTCATCTCGAGCTTCTCTCCCGTGGCAGACGTATCGCTGACGCTGACACCCGACTTGAAAGATGTCACACGGAGACACGGAGACACAGAGGGAGAAAATAATGCCTCTGTGCCTCAGTGCGAGGAATCGTCTACATGCCTCGTCTACGTCGATCTTGGCCACGGCGCATACCGCCTCGGCGGCAGCTGTCTCGCGCAGGTGTACAACCAGCTTGGCGACGAGCCGGCTGACGCCGACGCGAAGTCTGTCAAGGCGTTCTTCAACGCGATGCAGAAGATCGTTGCGAAGAAGCTGGCGCTCGCCTACCACGACCGCAGCGACGGCGGTCTCGCGGTGACGCTCGCCGAGATGGCCATCACGGGCGGCATGGGCGTGGCCGTGGATCTGCCAGATTCCGATGCCGATGGCAATGCGCTTGACCCGCTCGCGGTTCTCTTCTCCGAGGAGCCTGGCGCTGTGCTGCAGGTGGCGAGCGAACATGTGAAGGAAGTGCTCGATGTCTTCAAGAAGGCCGGACTTGGCGCGGATGTGTTCGTAGTCGGCGCACCGGTGAAAGACCGCTCCTTCACTGTCAACGTCGGCGCGCGCCGCGTTCTCGCCACGAACATCACCGCCATTCGCCGCGCGTGGAGCGAGACCACCTACCGCATGCAGGCGCTGCGCGACAATCCCGTCACGGCCCGCGAGGAGTACGACAACGGCCTCGACGAGAACGATCCCGGGCTCGCTTTCAAGCTCACTTACGATCCTGACGATAATTTCACACAGAGCCACAGAGCCGCAGAGAAAAAGCGGGGGAACGGGAAATATCTCCGTGCCTCTGCGTCTCTGCGTGAGAAAAACAAGCCCCGCATGGCCATTCTGCGCGAGCAGGGCGTGAACGGGCACATCGAGATGGCGGCGGCGTTTGCGATTGCGGGCTTTGAGAGCGTGGACGTGCACATGACGGACCTCCTTTCGGGACGCGTTGACCTTGCCGACTTCCAGGGGCTTGTGGCGTGCGGAGGCTTCAGCTACGGCGACGTGCTGGGCGCGGGAAGCGGCTGGGCGCGTTCGATTCTCTTCAACGAGCGTCTGAAGGAGATGTTCAGGAAGTTCTTCCATCGTCCCGAGACGTTCTCGCTTGGAGTGTGCAATGGCTGCCAGATGCTTTCGCAGCTGAAGGATCTCATTCCGGGCGCGGAAGGGTGGCCGGCGTTCAAGCGCAACACGTCGGAGCAGTTCGAGGCGCGCTACTGCACGCTTGAGGTGCTGGAGTCGCCGTCGATCTTCTTCAGGGGAATGTCCGGAAGCCGTATTCCGATAGCGGTGGCGCATGGCGAAGGGCGCGTCGAATGGGAAGGGCCAAGGCCCGCATCTGCCTTGCCGGCTCTGCGCTATGTTGACGGACGCGGCATGCCTACGGAGCGCTATCCTTGGAACCCCAACGGCTCGGCTGGCGGCCTCACGTCGTTCACCACCACCGACGGGCGCGCCACGATCATGATGCCGCATCCCGAGCGCGGCTTCCGCGCGTGCCAGCTCAGCTACAATCCGGGGGTGTTCGTCGGCGAGGCGGGGCCGTGGATGCGGATGTTCCGCAACGCGTACGCGTTCGCGGTGGGTGCGAGGTAATGAAGAAAGGCTGCAGCATGGCAGAGGGAGAGATAAACTTCGAAGAGTCGCTGAAGACGCTTGAGCGGCTTGTGGCGGAGATGGAGAGCGGCACGCTTTCGCTCGACGAGATGATGAAGCGTTTCGAGGAGGGGCGCAAGCTCGTGGCTTCGTGCACGACGGCGTTGGAGTCCATACGCCAGCGCATCGAGCAGGTGGTGAGCGCCCCTGGCGAGCCGCCAAAGGTGGCGCCGCTCGACATTCTTAAGTGAGGTTTCGATGTTTCGATGTTTAGAGGTTTCGAAGTTTAGAGGTTTCTAGTTTCTGGTCTTGATGTTCGCCCCACACCCATAAACCCCGAAACTCATAAACCCCGAAACCCCGAAACTCATAAACTCATAAACCCCGAAACTCATAAACTTCGAAACCTTCAAACTTTCAAACATCAGAATGTGATATACTATCGTCATTGGAGATCA
>CAMIVJ010000371.1 GCA_946401765.1 uncultured bacterium
TTCGCCGTGTCCATTCTGGTGGGTGACTTCGTGGCGGTGTCCTTCAACGCGCCGTTGATGTAAACCTTCTTGTTGGTGCCGTTCAGATGCGTGATCGTCACGCGCATCCATTCTCCGAAGGCGACGCCGGTGTTTGTGTAGCGCTCGCCGCGCGAGCGGATTCTGAGTGTGCCCCCAGGGCCATCGGCAGTGAGGAACAAGTCCGCGTCGTCATTGACGTCCTGCCCTTTGAAGAGGCCGTGCCATTTCTGGTCGGTGTAGGTCTTGACGCGCAAGTCCATCACCACCGTGTAGTTGGCATTGGCAGGAAGCCCGTGATAGCACTTCAATGCGTTGTTCTGCCCGACGCGGGTGTAACCATCGCCTGGCAGGACGCCGTCCGTGCCGTCGACGAAGCTGGCTGCGCCGGTGCGCGTGTACTTTTCAAGGTCGCGCCCGATGGCAGCCTTTAGAGGATTGTCTGCGGGGAACGTCCACTCGCCCGTGAGGCCCGCCTTCGAGTAGTGCGGCAGTTTGCCTTCATAGACGGACGCCTCGTCATAGAACTCGATGTAGTCGATGTACATGAGCTCGTCTTCGCCGTTTTCGTCGGCGCAGAAGAGGACATAGTCGTAGTTGAAGTAGGGCTTTCCGTTGCCGTTGTTGGCGTATCCCGCCTCGATGGTCTCGTCCAGAAAGAGATCCCAGCGCTGCGCGCCGGCGGAGAACGTTATCGTGTGCCAGACGCTGTCCGTGATGACTTGCGAGTAGTTCGCAGATCCGCTTCTGAAGAAAGAGCCACCGCCGATCTTGTTGTCGCTGCTGCGGATGAAGAGCTTCGCATCGGCGGTGTTGCTTCCGAAGTTGAAGAATGCGCGGTATTTCTTTGTGGATGCGGCGGGTGACCAGAAACGCACCTTGACGGTGAAATTGTGGTTCCGCACGGACGTCGGCAGTGGCAACTTTAGGTGAGAAGACTTCGGGATGGCGATGGCGTAGTTTCCCGCGCCCAGCCTCGCGCACGCGGTCGCGACTTCGGCATCGCTTCCCGAGTAGTCGGGCGTGACCATGTACATGTGGCCAATCGTGCCGTCGCTGACGACAGCGGTGCCCTTGCCCACATAGTAGCACGGCTGGCCATCATCGCCGACCGTGGCCTGAAGCACATTGGCGGAAGTCGGGTTCGCCGGATCGTAGTTGTTGAAGTCCCACTTCGCCACAAGCCCGGCATTAAGCGGCAGCGCCATGCCTGCAGCGGCGACAAATCCCATGATCGGCAACAATTTGATTTTCATTTTTGTTCCTTTCATTGCCTCGTTAAAACGCATCCAACGATCTACTGCTACACATCGTGATAGCAGAAAGAATTATACCACATTTTCTGCGCGCGCGTATAGAGGGCACTGGAAATTTTGTCTACCGCCCGACGGAAAGAGTGACCTCGGCTTCGGTCCAGGGTGTGGTCGTGGCCGAAGAACGCGCCCTTCATGCACCCCGACTTGCGCCAGGCGTCGTAGAGCGTCATGGAGTCCACCGTGTGCTCCGCGTCGCGGTACGTGTTCCACCCAACAACCTTGCAAGCGGCCTCCGGTCGATGGCGTCGGTGGGCATGTCAATGTCCGCCTCGGATCAAGTTTATCTCTTCTCGGCAAACAGTTCATGTTATTATAGAGACATATGTCTCAGACTTCAGCAGCCTCTTCAAGCGATTCTGAATACCGCCAATCGTCATCAAGATCTGTGGCTCGAAGATGTTCGCGGGAATATTGTCGTGAATCGTGCAGACAATCTGCCGCGCCGGACCGCCCTCCGTCACAAAGGCGGCAAATGCCTTTGTCAGTTTAGTGGCCATATTCATGCATGTCCCGTCCTCGGCCGGAAACGGCCGAGGCAACCTTCGCGTCGACACCGCTCATAACCGCGCCCTTGTAGTTGATTTCAACCGCGCCATCGCCCGCGATGAGCTGAGCGATGCGATTCAAGACCTGCGCGGCATCGCGCGTCATCGGTTTTTCGGCGGGCTGGTAGGGCCAGTTGATCGGCGCAATCATCAGGAGATTGCCGGCAGCGCAGGTGTCGAAAAGCTTCCCGCCCGGCTTGTAAACAGGCGAGAAGCCCTTGTTTTTAAGCGTAATGACACGGTACCCGGCGTTGAATGCCTGCCGGGCGATCTCGCGCTCGCCATGTGAGATGCAGGGCGAAACGAGCACCGCGCCATGCTTCGCAGCCATGAGCGCGGCCGTCAGCTTCTCTTCGAAGGCCGGCGTCGTTCGCTCGATCATCGGCTCGCCCAGTTCATCGCGCAGAATCCGCCACCCTCCGCCCGGCAGACGCTCGCGCCGATAGGCGAAAAGCGACCGCGAGCATTGAACCTGAACGAGCCGCGGCCGGGTAAGGAGAAAGTGATTGCCAATCGCGGCGAAATGACCGACCGAGGAGCCGCGCCAGGGATCAACGCCTTTCTGCCCTTCGCCGAAAGCGGCGAAGTTGACTTCGAGATCGCGCAAAACCCTGAACAGCTCGGGGTGTTCGCGTTTGACGCCAAGCCGTCGCGGGTTGTCGCGCAAATAGGCGATCATCTTCGCGAGCTGCCCCTTGTGAAAGAGAATCGTATCGACGAAGCCCTCGGCCCAACGAGGCACACCGGCGGCAGTAGCCGCCGGGACCGAACGCTCCAGCCCGACCGGCCCCGCAGCGGAAACGCCGCGGTTCTGCGCGAGCTCGCGCCACGCGATGGTAACGCCGGCCTTGAAGCCGCGAATGATATCGCCTAAGGTCTTTCGCCTGTTCTTAGGCCCCTCTGGATTCTCAGGGCGGGTCAATGGCAACTGCTCCCTGACGAAGAGAACCCCATGAAAGTGATCGGGCATCAATTGTGCTTCAATAAGCGAGACCTGCGGCCAAAATTCGGGTATCTTTCGCCAACAGGTCAAAACCGCCAAGCCAAGCGAGGTCGGTTCGACCGACCACGTTTCACCGGCCTTTGCAAGCCGCCCCAAAATCGGCCGCCGCTCTTCAAGCACAATGGTGATCTCGTAGATCATCCGCTGCGAATAGTCGAAGCCCGGCAATCGGCGATTCATGCGCGGCTTTGTCTCGCGCCTGAGAGCCCCGTTCTCATCGCGTACCCACCCCGGCGCAGTAAATTGCCCCGTCTCGGCGGCGGTAGATTGCCCCGTCCCGGCGGCGGAAACGCCGCCGTCCAATCCTCGCTCATCAACCCGCGCCATGCGACTACCCTACTTTCACCTGCCCATTCATCAGCAACGGAAGAAGAAAATCGCGAAGAGAAGACAATAATTCCGATTCCTTGAGCGCACACTCGCGCCAGGCGTAGAATTTCTCTACCGTTTCTCCAAACCGCCTTGCCACCTTGTTATCCGGCAGAGAAATGGGATAGGCCAAGATGTGTGCTTTATCCCCTCGCGGCATTTTGCTTCCCTTCGCGGCGGCCATAACATAATCAAAGAAAGCATCCTGCCACAGAATTGAATGCACCAGAGGCGCTAATTCGCTACAAATCGGGCGAAAGACCAAAACATCCTGTGAGCAGCCACCACTCTCTGACGCATACCAAAGTTTCTTCAAATATGGGCGAATATTTGCAACAAGC
>CAMIVJ010000372.1 GCA_946401765.1 uncultured bacterium
CGAACGCCGTCGCCTCCTGGTTCGCGCCGCCCTCCACCTGATGCATGAACCACGAAGGATCCCCTTCGAGGAACTTTGCCGTCTCGTAGCGCGCGGCACATTCCGCCAGAGTCGCTGCAACATCTTTCACTTCGCACCTCCAAAGACGCAGTCCAGCGGCAGAGAGGCATTATCCCATGAGAGGCGGCAGTTCTGACAGTAGGCGTGGATGTTCGAGGTGTCAACCTTCCCCTCTTTGCCCTTGAAGAGGTCAAATCTACGGCAGAAGTCTTTCTGCGTCACTAACACATGATGCGCCTTAAAATCCGCGATGCTCTTGAGAACTTCGTTCCCTTCGTTCCGCAGCCATTTCGCCACTTTCTCGTAGAAGACGAACTGCTTGCGCACAGCTTCAATAATCTTCTGCGCCTCCGCGTCAAAGTCATTGGAACGATACCCCAATAACGGGTCGCGTGGCGGGATGCACGACCATTCACCCGGCGCTGTCTCGACGATCTTGATTTCATGAAAACGCTGGCTGAAATCCAGCTGCGGTGCATCTTCGTTGTTCGGCGACGCATAGGCCTCAAACGAATCATCTTCGTCTCTGATCTCGTCATCATCGCCGAAATCGACTTCCGAATCGTATTCATCCGCAGCGGCTTCGGCGATTACGTCGTATTCATCCGAAACCTTGTCCTCGACGACTAGTCGCCCACATGCAATCAGCTTCTGAAAGGTCTGCGCCTGAGTTGAACAATCTACCCGAGCAAACGTCGATGCCTTTATCGCCATCTTGACGGAAAAACTAACATTGTCTGTTTGGTTTACAGAGGCGTTCTGACCCACTTTAGCATCATGCTTTACGTTGGATTCCTGATATGCCCCCGCACTCGCGCTCGTACCACCACCCATGATCACTCCCCCTCCTTGAAACTGTTGAACATCACCTGCGCCGACGGCGAAGTCAGCGGAACATCTCGCATCGTACCTCCCAGAAATGTCGCGATCGTCCCACTAGCCAGACCGTGTGCGATTGATTCCATATCCGTGTGTTCGTGTATCTTGTCGAGCGCACTGTTGAGTGATTTTTCCTCGTATCTGTCGAGGACGCGCCACAAGAGCTGAACATGCCGCATATCTAGATCGTGGTATGGTGTGATATCGTCGTCATCCCCGCATAGATACTTGTAGAATTCATTGTATGTCCCTGCCTTATTGCCTTTCATGATGAGCGTGCGTACGAACTCGATGTCCACCTGGCTTCCCCCCACATGGGCGCTCTTCATCGAGAGCTGCGTGCCGCGCTCGCCGATAGACTGCGCAGCAATCAGTCCCGCAGGATAGCCGACTTCGGGCAGTTCGCCGCCCGGCAGTTTTCCATAGCACTCCGCGCAGATGCCGTTTTTGCATCCACAGTTGAGTATCGATCGCACGCCTTTTTTCGGATTTGAGCATTTCCTGGATGTAATCGTCACGGGACGCAGAGCATATACGAGGCTGCGCGTGAGCCCTCCTGCCTTGGCCGTATTGAGTTTCTTGTCGCACATCGAGGCACGCGCGTTGAACGACGACCAGAAGATGTCTTTCCACGACATGCCGCCGACAAGCGAACTCTTGATGTTGAATTTCCGCTTCACCTCTTCTGACGGTTCAAACCCCAGCTTGCCGGTCGAAAGCAGACCGCGCGGATTCGTGAACTGCTTGATCTGCTTTGCTCCGTTCGCCCCGGAGTTTACCATGTCAGCCACGAAACCATTATTCCCGTCGTACGCCACAAGGTCATAGTAGCCGAACGAGACTCCCTCTTCCGTGCATTTCGCGAACGCTTCGCGCGCATCCTTCAAGACGGATTCTGCTTCGCCTTTTTTACAATGTTCCTCCAACCGCTTCTTCGCGGCATCAGAATCGCGATCGCAAATCAGATACGATCCCATCACGAAGTCCCTGTCGTAGTTCGGGGTGATCTGTCCGTTACTCGCCGAAAAAAGATTAGCGGACGGCGCCAGACGCGGCAGGGCCTTCTGCGCGGCCTCCGAAAGCGGCAGGTAACCCGCCATCTCGTCGCCGTCGAAGTCCGCCCCGAACCCCTTGCACGAAAGCGGCTGCAGGCGAAACACCTCACCATCCTCAGGCTTCAAGACCTTCACCTTGAAGGCCTGCATGCTGTATTTGTGAAGAGACGGCTGTCGGTTCATCAGCATCCAGAGCGGATCATGTTCAAGATAGGATTCAAGCGCCTGTGCCTTTTCTGAGGTGGTCCGACCTCCGCCACCCTTCGGCGAACGCCAGCCGAATCCTGCGGCTGTCGCGTTGTTGGACGCAAGTGGACGCCCCTCGGCCACTATGCCGGTGACGCGGTCCGCCAGAAGTTCCCATAGGATGGATGGCGGAACACCGACTTCGTCGAACGCCAGATCCGGTCCCGGCGTGATGACCATGCGACATGAACGATCAACGCGTCTGCCCAGCCCCTCGCGTCTGATAAGGCCAGATTTCTCTGGGAGCTTATCCAGCAATAACCTGAAAACATTCCCGACAGTCTTTTGGATCCATATCAACGACTTCGCCTTGTCTTCTTCTTTCTGCGCCTTGGCATACCGATCGCACGCTGCAACGATTTCCCCATACCCGAACGGATCCACATCGTTTTTATATCCCACACGGTACCGAAGCGGCAGGACCGGGACGTAGCGCAATCTCGGCTGATTGGGCAATTCCTTGCCCGTCAGCGCTTCCGCAGGATAGTCGATCGGCTCAGGCAATTCGATTACACCCCACTTCTCCTCGTCGGCGGGCACGAAAGCCTCGTGGAGCGAACCAAACACCGTCGGATCGCACACGCCTCCTTCGGCCATCTCGTTTTGCACATTCACCGCCTCGAGAAGGAAGGGCTCACCCGGCGTACTCGCACTGCACTTTTCGCACGGACACAACACCCGTGCATCTCCAATGCGTTTCGCCTGCTCGTACACCTCAGAAAAACACATCCTCTGAAGTGCCTCACCCGCATTCCCTTTCCATTTGATAAAGCAGCGCACATCGCCCACGCCATCAATGCCAAGTGCCGAAGTTTTCACTTCCAACGACAGGGTTGTAGCCTCTCCTTTTTTCTTTCCCCAAAGCGGTTTTACCTCTAGATAGGTCTCCCTACTGGGACAACGGGCGTCTCGCCCGTTGCAGGCACCCGAAACGCGCATCCAATAATTGCCATTGCTTTCTTCCAGCGGTCCCTTGATCGTTACGCCAAAAAGTGACAGCAACGACGCAAGGCTCAGCGTATTCCGCTTGTCGCCCCCATTCCACGTAAAACGCATTCCACCGAACGCAAGACGTGAGGGATCGTGTGGGCAACGGAACTGTGCCGAATGGACCGCTACCGCAGACGCCTTTCCGATTGTCCGACCCTTGCGATCCTGTTCCTCCTTGAGGTCAATCCGCTTGAGCAGTTCGTTATCCGACATCCGCGAGAACGACACTGTCTTCTTTTTCGCGTTGGCATCCATCTTGATCAGCATGGCCGCAAGATGGGCGGACAAGACTTGGGAGAATCCAGTCTGGTCGAGTGCGGGCTTGCCCGCCCCCTTGACGGCG
>CAMIVJ010000373.1 GCA_946401765.1 uncultured bacterium
GCCCCTTGGGCGCCTTCACGGAGAGAATGCGCCGCCCGGCCTTCACCTTCGCGCCAAGCGATGCGAAGCCGGCGAAATGCGTGTCGAGCCGGCGGTGGCCGATGCCGTCGCCGCCAGGCGGCGGAAGCGACACGGACCCCATGCGCGCGAGAAGCGGCCCTGCGAAGAGCACGCTCGTGCGTATCTTGCTGGCAAGCTCTGGGGCAAGGCGCGCGGTGCGAAGCCGCGTGGCGTCGATGGTGGCGGTTCGTACTGCGATGTCGCGCGAGATCTTGGCTCCGAAGCACTCTGCGCATTTGAACATGTTCTCCACGTCCTCGATGCCGGGAACGTTCTCAAGCGTCACCGGACCATCAGCGAGCATTGCCGCCGCAATCATCGGCAGCGCCGCGTTCTTGTTCCCAGGAACGCGGTGCACTCCGCATATTGGATGCCGACCATTTACAAGTAGAATGCTCATTGACCCGAAGCCCTTCGCGTGTGCGCGTGCGCAGAGTGGAAATGGCGTCTTACGCGCAGAAGCAGCTCCAGATGTCGGCATTGGAGGCCGAGCCGGCGTCGATCGGGCCGATGGAGCGCTCGCCGAGGTTCTTGGCGCGTCCGTACTTCGCCTGCATCTGCGCCGTCGCCTCGCTGCCTGCCTTGGCGGCTGCCGCGGCCGCGGCGAACATGGCGGGCTCTCCTTCGGCGGCATGGGCCTTGAGAGCCTCGATGGCGGGGATGAGCGCGTCCATGAATGTCTTGTCGCCCACCTTCGCCTTGGTGGCGAAGCCGAGCTCCTCGAGGCCGGCGGCAAAGAGGTCCGCGATCTCCTCGGCAGAGAGCTCGGTCTTGCCGGCGTCAACGGCGTCGGCCATGCCCTCGAAGAGCGTTCCGTAGAGCGAGCTCGTGGAGCCGCTCACGTCGCTTTCGAGATGCGACACCATGTCTTCAAGCAGGCTCTTGAAGTCGTCGCCCTGCGCGGCGGCGAGCGCGCGCGTGGCTGCCACTATCGCCTCGCCGTGGTCGCCATCGCCGCCTGCCGCGGCGTCGAGCGCAGAGTATTCCTTCTCGCGCGAGGCTGTCTTCTCGGCCGCGCGGGCCCATGCGGATTTGAATTCTGAGAGCGTCATGTATGATGTCCTTTAGGGGTTTGAAAGTTTCGGGGTTTCGAGGTTTCGAGGTTTCGGGGTTTCGGGGTTTCGAAGTTTCGGAGTTTCGGAGTTTTGAGGGTTAGGGGGGTAGGGGTGAGGAATGGCTTGAATGGTTGAAAGTATACATCATCCTAGGACGAATTGCAAGAGGCGGCTCTCGTAATTGTTGCTCACACCCGACATCGGGATGACAACAAAAACACCGTAGTGCAGATAGCGGGTTTGTGATAGAATATTTGACCTATGAATACAGCGTTCTATAGTCGTGTATATCGCGTTCCCCGCGTCCGCAGCAAGTCGGGGACGTGGTTTCGCATCTGTTTCTTGGCGTTGGCCACCCTGTACGGCGGCGAGACTGCTGCGGTCCCTTCGACGGTCTGCCAACGTGCAACGTGCCCCGTGAAAGTGGACGGAGTGCTCGACGAAGAGGTCTGGCGGCTCGCGAAGCCTCTTTCTCCCATGAGGGACCTAGAGGGCGGCAAAAGCGAATTCGGCGCCACCATCAAGATGGCGTATGACGACGAGTTCCTCTACATATCGGCGACGCTGCCGGAGAATACGCTGCGCGCCACGCTCACGAAGCGCGACAGCGTGATATTCCACGACGACGACTTTGAGGTGTTCATCGATCCCGGCGCCACGGGCCGCAACTACCTTGAGCTGGAGATAAACCAGCTGAACACTGTCTGGGATCTTTTCCTCACGGCGCCGTATGGCCGCCCGTTCTGCGAGGCGCTGCACGACTGGGACATCAAAGGCCTGCGCACGGCTGTGACGCTACAGGGAACGCTGAACGACGGCGAAGGAGACGACACGTCGTGGACGGTTGAGATCGCCTGGCCATGGGAGTCGATCACGGGCCATTCCTCCTTGCCGCGCAAAGGAATGCCACCGCAGCCCGGAACCGTGATGCGCATGAACTTCTCACGTGTGGACCATGTGGACGGCGTTGAGCGCAACACCGTGTGGGCTCCCACCAGGCTCAAGACCATACACGCGCCCGAGCACTGGGGACGGGTGAGGATATCCGCAAATCCAGTCGGCACACCAGAGCGGCCCGATCTGACGATCGGACTCTGGGTGCACGGAAACGACGACGCCGTCACCGCACAGACCGTGGGCGCCTGGGCAGATGCGGGAGTCACGACTTTGATAATCGACGGCCAGCCGAACGACATCGCCCGAGTGTCGAAACTCGGAAAGGCCGCCGGGATGCGCACCGTCGCATGGTTCTGGACACTCAACCGCCCCGGCGACAGCGAGGCGCTTAAGCACCCGCAGTGGTACGCCACGAGCGCACAGGGCAAAAGCTGCCACGACCCGAAGGACAGGCCCTTCGTTTCGTACTACCAGTTTCTGTGCCCGAGCAACCCGGAAGCGCTGGAGCATCTCAAGCGCAAGGCGCTGGAAATCGCGGCCATCCCGGAAGTGGACGCCCTGCAGATGGACTACATCCGAATGCCCGACGTGGTGCTGCCGAAGGCGCTGTGGCCGAAATACGGCCTGGACATGAGCAAGATTCTTCCGCAGTTCGACTTCTGCTACTGTGCCGGATGCAAGGCGCGGTTCGGACGCGAACCGAAGGCGTCGGACAAAGACTGGACAGAATGGCGGCTGGACTGCGTTGCGCGCGCGGCGAACTTCGTCGCCGACGCGGTGCGAGCCGCAGGCAAGCCGTGCGGCGCCGCGGTGTTCCCCACACCGCGCATGTCCGCGGATATGGTTCGCCAGGACTGGAGCCGCTTCAAGCTCGACTTCGCCTTCCCTATGGACTATGCCAGCTTCTACGGAGAGGGCAGCGACTGGATTTCATCCTGCATATCCGAGGCACGGAAGGCGATCAATGGAAACTTCCCGATCTTTCCAGGGCTGTATCTGCATGACTTCACACCTGCCGAACTCGAAACCGCGCTGCCTCGGATACTCAAAGCGAATCCCGAGGGATTCTGCCTGTTTGCCCACGATGGTCTGACTCCAGAGCGTCTGGCGGCCCTACGCCGTCTTAAAGTTCAAGACAAGTGATTGCATGGGGCGGAAGCGACACCTTGCCGTCCTTCACCTCAAACGCCGTCTTCACCGGCACGACGCGGTTCTCCGCGCCGATGTCGTTATAGTCGTCGGTCGAGGTACCAGAGAGGACTGTGGCCTGGTATGGCGCGCTCGCCGAGCGCGCCGCAATCGCCGAAACGTCGAGCGGCACAGCCTTGTCCGGCGACTTGTTGACGACTGCGAGCACACGGCGCCTACCGTCGTCGGAAGCCGTCAGCACCGCATCTAGCACGGGCACAGAAGCCTTGCCGTAGGAGAGGCTTCCGCAATCAACGCTCACCGGCACGATATTCGGCTGCAGGAGGTTCGTGTACATCCAGAACACATGGTAGGTAGTGCGCTTGACGATTCCCTTGTCATGCACGAACACCGCGCCGCGCGTGTTGACGA
>CAMIVJ010000374.1 GCA_946401765.1 uncultured bacterium
GATCGTGCTCTACATGCGGATACTCGCCGTTGTATGTCCATATATACTCGAAGTCTTTCCAGACAATCGGCGCAGCATAGGCGTCAAAGAAAGACACCAACAAAATACCACAAATAAGAAACTTCACAATCTTGTACTTCATTCCAGCACCTCCTGAACGGAAACGAATGACACCTAAGCGTGCACGCGCGTGAGCGGCCTCCGTCGGGCGACGTTATGAGCACGAGATGAGCGGGCAGATGGAGCCCCGTCCAGCCTGCGCCTTCGTGCACACCCGGTACTACCCAACGACTTGTGAGCGTTGGAGCCGTGAAGAGGTCAAGCGTCGTTCCAAACGGAAACATGTTCGTGGGCCAGGCGACTTCGAGCGTGACGGAATTCGAGGTGACAGTGATCGAAGAGAATCGCAGCTCGGCCTCCGGATCGTCCGGCGGATCTGAATCTGTGCGCAGGGGCGGCCCCTTCCGAAAAGCCAAGATAGTGCACACAACGGCGAGCGGCAGAAGCGCAACAAGCCGCCAACAAGGTACGCTGCGAAGCACGTACATCTTCGGCGAATGCTTCGCCACTGCGTTCACCGCGCAGTGCACAATAAGCACCGCCAAGCCAACGGCAAAAAACAAAACAAAAAATGTATACCAATATTGCATAAAACCCGAGCGGCGCTAACAGTTCCCAAGAGTAATCCTGATGAGATCCCATAGCATGCGCGGGGCGTCGGCGAGGATGCTGAGCGAGCTGCGGCTGCCGCCCTTCCACTCGACTGGCACTTCCGCCACTGTGCCGCCGCGGCGGCGCACAAGGCGCAGCAGCTCCACGTCGAAGGCGAAGCGCTCGATGCGCTGCGCCTCGAAGACGGGGCGCATCACGTCCATGCGGAAAAGCTTGAAGCCGCACTGCGTATCCCTCACGCCGGAAACGCCAGCAAGGCGCACCGCGAGGTGGAAGACGCGGGAGAGAAAGCGCCGCCTGAGCGGCATGCCGGCGCGTCCCGCCCTGCTGCCGCACGTCATCCATGCGTCGGCGCGCGTGGCGAGCTTCGAGAATTCGCCAAGCGGCGCCGAAAGGTCAACGTCGCTCATCAGCACCCATCCGCCCTTCGCGGCGAGCGCGCCGCGCCGCACGGAATATCCCTTGCCGCGGTTGGTCTCGTTGTGCAGAACCTTAATGCCTGGTTCGCTCGCGAGGTCGAGCGGCGGCGTGGATCCGTCGTCAACGAAGATCGTCTCCACCAGCTCGAACCCGCTTTCCTCCGCTGCCTTCCGCAGCTCGGGAAGACGCGCAATCACGCCGCGCGCCAAATCGGGCGCGTTGTACACGGGAACGACTAGCGAGAGGCTCTTCACTTCTTGAGCCCCATCCACGGCGCAAGGCGCACGTTGCGCGCCTCGCGCGACTGGTGGGTTGCGCCAGGCATGCCCATTTCGAGTGACGACAGACGCGCAAGAAGCGTCTGCTCGTCGGCGGCGTGCCGCTGGCGTTCGGCCTCAGCCCTCTGACGCTCCTCCAGAAGCTCCTTCTCGCGGCGCATCAGCTTCTCGCGCGCCTCCTGCAGCTGGCGGTAGATCACAGTCACGTCGGCGCTCTGCTGGCGAAGGCGCTTCACCTCGCCGTCGCTGTCGCGCAGCTTGGCCGCGAGGTCGCGTATCTTGCGGTCCGCCTCGAGCGCGGACTTCTCCTGCAGCAGCCGCAGCGCCTCAAGCTCCTGGCGCATGTGCATCGTGCGCGGATCCTCTGGGAACTCCTTCAGCGCCCTTCTCGACATGTCCTCCGCGTCCGTTCCAATTCGCCGCAGAATCTCCTGCCTGCGCGCGAGCAGTCTCTCTGCCCGGTTCCTGCGGTATTCGCGCAGCGCCTCGGCCTCGCGGTTCTCGGCCTCGATCGCGGCGGAGAGCTCGTCGGCCTCCTCCTTCATGATCGCGTACACTGCGGCCTGCGCGTCGGCGGCGAGCTGAGCTGTGGGCGGCAGGCGCTTGAGATCGTCGGTGAGCGACTTTATGCGCTCCTCGTTCGCGGCGTCGTTCGCGGTCTTGGCGGCCGTGACGCGCGCGAGGTCCGCAGTGAGGGCGTCCACCTTCGCCTGCGCCTCGGCAACGATCTTGCGCGCCTCCTCGCGGGCGGCTGTTGCGGCAGAAAGCGCAGCATCCTTCTCCGTGATCACGGCGTCGCGCTCGGCGATGGTGCGGTCGCGTTCGGCGCGTGCGGTGGCGCATTCGTCCTCCTTGGCGGCGATTGCGGCCACGCGCTCCTCCTCAAGCGCCTTCATGGCGGCGGCGTGGGCTTCGTCCTTTGCGGCCGCCGCGGCGGCGTACTCCTCGTCCTTCGCGGCGAGCGCGGCGTTGCGCGAGGCCTCGGCCTCGGCTAGCGCCTTTGCCATCTCGGCCGACTTTGCCTTGACTGCCTCGTCGCGCTCGGCGTCCTTTGCGACTAGCGCGGCCTCAAGGGCCTTCTCGCGCTCGGCGTGGGACGTCTCGCGCGCGGCGTCGCGCTGGGCGTTCTCGGTCTGCACCGCGGCGAGACGCGCCTCCGCCACATCGGCCGCCTTGAGCGCGGTCTTCGCCTCGGTGCGCGCGCGCTCGGCGCGGCGTTCCGCGTCGTCGGCACGCGCCTCGGCCGCGCGCAGGCCTGCCTGCAGAGTGGAGATCTGGCGCCTGAGCTCCTCCACCTCGGCGGAAGCGGCAGGCGACTGCGAAGCGGATGCGGGAGCATCCTCGCCCTCCGCAGGATCGCCTTCCTTGACCACATCCTCGGAAGGGACCTCCTCAGCCGGCGCTGGGGCCGTCTCCACAAGGCGGCTGCCGCGAGGGAGGCGTCCGCTCTCCAGGAGCGCCTGCGCCGCCTGCTTGTTGAAGGGTCCGCGCGGCGTGCCGTCGCCGATGTCTATCGACCAGCGCATGTCAAGGAAGTCCACCTCCGTCGCAGGCCGCCAGCTCTCGCCGTCGTCCGACACCTCCTGCCCAGGCTGGATGCGCCCCATGCGCGCCCAGTCGAGAAGATTGTCGCGCGTGACGGGCCCGAACACCTCGTCCTGCGTGCGAAGCCACCATTGATTGCCCATCAGCCTCTCTCCTTCCGAAGCGGACTACTTTCTCTTCTCGAAGAACTTGCGCACGTCCACGGCGCCCATGCTCGCCAGCTCCTGCTGCGCCTGGCGCTCCAGCGCCGCCAGGCTCGCCGCCGGCACCGCCCCCCTTCCGCCGAAGCTGAACGCCTGGCGCGCCACGGGCGGCGGCATCTCGGAAAGCACCACCTCCGGCTGCACCACCTCCGTCTCCCACTCGCGCGCATGTACCTCCTGGGCGCGGGCGAACTGCTCCTTGAGCTCCGCGACCTCCGCATCCTTCGCCTTCGCGAGGCGCATGGCCTTCTCGAGCTCCGCCCTGAGCTGCTCGATCGCCGCGTCGCGCTGCTTGAGCTCGCCGTCGCGCGTCTGGACTGTCTTCATGAGCGAGTCAATCTGCGAGCCCAGCTGCGCGAGCTGCGCGGTGGCCTCGGCAAGGCGCTCGTCCCGCTGGGCGATCGCCTTCTGCGCCGCGGCGAACTGCTGGTCCTTCT
>CAMIVJ010000375.1 GCA_946401765.1 uncultured bacterium
GTAATTTCCTGCACGTGCGGCGAACTCCCACTGCGCTTCCGAAGGAAGGTCGAAGTCGATGCCGGTCTTAGTGCGGAGCTTTCCTAGGAATGACCCCGGATTGGGGTCCGCAGGCCAGTCATAGGCCGTGTTCGCCGTAGTGGAGTTTGCCGCGTTGCGAATCTCGTTATAAGACACATTCTCTACAGGACGCATCGCACGGTCTGCTGCATTATTGAAATAGGCAGGCGCAAGGCGGCTCGGCTGAATCAAGTCCCACTGATCCTGCGTGACAGGAAACACGCCTATATAGTAGTTGTTCGTCAGTGTCACCTGATGTGTTGCCTCGTTTGCCGCAGTGCGCTTTGTCTCCAATGTGGTCGAACCCATCGTCCATGTTACGCCTCTCGCCATTATCTTGCGCATGAGAAGCGTCGTAGTGCGATAGATCGTGTTGGAGAGAACGCCACCAGGAAGAAAATCCACTGACGGATAGTACTTCTGCGTGTCCGGCTGGGCGGCTACGGAAACATCCACCACCATGTAGTCGGGCGTGTTGTCGAGGGGCCAGGCCGTGACGCGGGCGCGGGCGCCGTTGGCCGCGATCTTGAAGCCTTCGTCGTTTTCGTCTCTCCACGACTTGTCGGGGCGCCATTTGATGGTGTAAGTGTTCTTGCCGGAGACCTTCTTCCACACGTCGCCCTTGGCGGTGCTGACGATTTCGCCGCCGATCGAGGTCCAGCCGGGATCGTTAGCCGCCGCGTTGACGTTGGCGTTCGTCTGGATGTCCAGCGTCACAACGGCGGGAGCGTCAGAAAGCTGGTAGGTGATGGTGACTAGGCGGTCTTGCGCCTGCTCCATCGTGACGTTCGACACTTCGGGGACAGCGGCCATTGCCACGCCTGAGACGGCCGCGAGAGCGGCCAAAGTCATTTTCTTGATGTTCATGGTTTGTTCCTTTTCGTTAGATTGCTTTTCTCTACCTGAAGATGATTATCATCGCTCTGTATTCGTCGGAGCGGAGTGAAGTTCCAAGTGAATAGTCGTGCGTGCGACAGCGGGCCTCGAGGGCGGAGGATGCGCTAGACGAGGCCAACGCGCCGACGACGAGCGAAGTGCCGAACGAAACGGCGGAATGGCTGGGATTCGCCGCGGGATATCCGGAGACGATGAACTGGTAGTCGCCTGCAGCTGCGAGCCGCGGGGTGGCGGATATGGCTAGCGCGCTCATGAGGGCGGCCGCCTTGCGGATGGTGTTATTCACTTGAGTTGTTCCTTGTTGAGGTGTGGAAATTTCTGTCTCGTCGCCACCAGGATGGCGACTTTCACTGTCAGGCTGCGAGACGTCAGACGCGAGACGTGATGTCTCGTCTCTCGTCTCCAGCTGCTCGTCATCTTTCAGAAGCCCGTCATCTACGGAAAGCGATGTTGCGGTTATGACGGCGCCGACGGCAACAGTAAACATTCCGACGACGAGCAGCAGCTTCCAAAAGTGGGTTCGGCGTTGCGTGCGCGCCACTAGCCTGTCGGCGAAGTTTGTCGGCAAGCCGGCAGGCTGCACAGATTCATTCAGCGCCTCCATGATTGCCTGATCGAATTCATCCATTCTCTGCCTCCTTTCCAAGTGGTTCGGCGAGCCGTTGGGCGAGGACGGTACGCGCGTAGTTGAGACGGCTCTTGACGGTACCAAGCGGCAGGGACAGCGTGGCCGCGATCTCATCCTGCTGCAGTCCCTCAAAGTAGCGCAGAATCACGACTTCCTTGAGCGGTTCGGATAGTTCGTCCACCGCCGCGCGGATAGAGGCGTGGTCTGCCTTGGCGGCGAGGGCCGTGAAGGGAGTATCTTCCGTCGGAGTCTCGGGCAGGGCATCCGTAAAGGTGACGGGCGAACTTTTTTCCTTGCGGAGGTCCATCCGGCGGAAGTTTATCATTATTGTGTAGAGCCAGTTGTAGAAATTGGTGTTTGGACGGAATGTGGAAATCTTCGCGAGGGCTCGGGAGAACGTGCGGAAGAGCAGATCCTCGGCGGCAGCCCTGTCATGGCACAACATCAGGGCGGCAGCTAAGAGGCGGTCTTGGTAAACCGCCACAAGTACGCGCGCGCCGCGTTCGCGGTCGTTGATTATCTCCTGCCAAATCTCCATGGACATCTATCCAATGTGGATAAATGCACATGGAGCGAGAAAGGTTCGGACTTTCTCAGAATTTTTCATGGGAGACAGTCCCCTAGGAAGCGACAAGAGTGTCGCTTCCCCGAAAGGAGCCGCGCCTCGGGGAAGCGGCGCTCCCGCCGCTTCATGACTCGGCAGGGGAAGAAGCGACAAGAGTGTCGCTTCCCCGAAGGAAGCCGCGTCTCGGGGACTCTTGCCGCTTCAAGCCCAAGATGATATACTTTCTGCCATTATGAACAACTCCCCTTCTCCCGCCTCTCCAATTCCTCCTCCGGCCTTCTTCTGTTCACAAGCGGACACTAATGTCACACAAGCCAACCTTCCGCATTGGGAGCAACAAGGTGTAACATGCTTTACGACCTTCCGCCTTGCCGATTCCCTTCCGCAAGGTAAACTTGATGCGCTTCGCGCTGAACGTGCCGAGTGGCTTGACGCGCACCCAGAACCATGGGACAACGTAACCATCGTCGAATACCGTACCAAGTTCGACGGGCAAGTTCAAAAGTGGCTAGACTCCGGATACGGCAGTTGCATCCTGAACGACACATCCACACGACGAATCGTTGAGACTGTACTGCGCCGATTCGATCGCATCCGATACATCCTCTACGCATTTGTCATTATGCCGAATCATGTACATGTTCTTTTCACGCCAATTGCCGGACAGACGATTTCCACCCTCATGCGGCAGTGGAAAGGCGTGTCGGCTCATGAAATCAATCGTTCACGCGGGATGGCTGGCATCATCTGGCAAAAGGAATCATGGGATACACTTATCAGAAGCCAACGGCATTTTGACTCTATACTTAGTTACATCAAAAGCAACGACATCGCCAAGGCGTGGTCGGTATATGGGTGAGTGAAGGAATGAAGCGACAAGAGTGTCGCTTCCCCGAAGGGAGCCGCGCCTCGGGGAAGCGGCGCTCCCGCCGCTTCATGACTCGGCAGGGGAGGAAGCGACAAGAGTGTCGCTTCCCCGAGTGTCACTTCCCCGAAGGAGAGCCGCGCACGGGCGGCTACTGCAGCCCGGCGGTGCAGGTAACACGGAAACCGAGATCTGTCCCTCTAGCCGTTGGCCGAGCATTGTTGCGAGACGCAGACCGGGACAAACTCGCCGCGCTACTCCAACGCCCACCACGACTCGCGCGACCCGCACTCGATGTAGGATTGCCAGACAAAGTGTTCGCAGGTGTCGTAGGGTCAATGTTCACCTTGCCGCCGATTCCAGTGACGTCGGCTGCGTACCAGTCAAGACACCATTCCCAGACATTACCATGTGTATCATAGAGTCCCCAAGAGTTCGGCGCATATGAACCAACAACGGCCGTACCATTCGTCGCCCCACAGGACTGCTCGGGATTGGCGTAGGATGACCCATCCTGAACCTTT
>CAMIVJ010000376.1 GCA_946401765.1 uncultured bacterium
CGAAGCAGATCAACGGCATCGACCGCAAGACGTGCGCGATGGTGAAGCTGTACGCGGCCGGAAAGATGCCGGTGAACTTCCTCGAAGTGATGGCGTGTCCGGGAGGCTGCCAGAACGGCCCGTGCTCGCTGTCGTGATCAAGTGATGACAACAAAGAAAATGGGAGAAACGCAGACTATGAACTACCTTGGCATTGAATTCGGATCGACGCGCGTGAAGGCGGTGGTGGTGGACGATACGTTCCGCACCGTCGCCTCGGGCTCGCACACCTGGGAGAACAAGTTCGAGGGAGGATTCTGGACGTATTCGCTCGAAGACGTCGTTGACGCTCTGCAGCGCGCATTTGCCGCCGCGGCGGCCGACTTTACGGCAAAGACGGGGTCGGCGCTTTCGTCCGTTGACGCCATCGGCATCTCCGGCATGATGCACGGCTATCTTCCATTCGACTCCGAATGGAACCTGCTCGCTCCGTTCCGCACATGGCGCAACACCACCACGGCCCAGGCGGCTGCCGAGCTTTCGCGCCTTCTCGACTTCAACATCCCGCAGCGCTGGAGCATTGCCCACTACCACCAGGCGCGCCTCAACGGCGAAGCCCACGTGCCCGGCGTGGCGCATCTCACCACGCTCGCAGGCTGGGTTCACTGGCGGCTAACGGGCGTCAACGCGCTCGGCGTGGGCGAGGCATCGGGAATGTTCCCCGTTGACGCCTCGGGCGGGTGGGACTCGTCTCGCCTCGCGAAGTACCGCGAAGCATACGGCGTAGATCTCGTCGAGCTTCTCCCTGACGTTCTTCCCGCCGGCGCCTGCGCTGGGCGCCTCACCGAAGATGGCGCGCGACTCATCGACCCCACCGGCACGCTGAAGCCCGGCGCGCTCATGGCGCCGCCCGAAGGCGATGCCGGCACCGGAATGGTGGCCACGAACGCCGTGGCCGCACGCACCGGCAACATCTCGGCGGGCACGAGCGTCTTCGCGATGGTCGTTCTTGAGAAGCCGCTCGCAAGCGCGTATCCGGAGATCGACATGGTCACCACGCCTTCGGGGCTTCCCGTGGCGATGGTGCACTGCAACAACTGCACGAGCGACCTCAACGCGTGGGTGGGCCTCTTGGGCGGCGACTTCGACGCGCTCTTCCGCGAGTCGCTCAACGCGGCGCCCGACGCGGGCGGCGTGGTGATGGTGCCGTTCGTGAGCGGCGAGCCGGTGGCGGGCGTCGAGACGGGCGCGCCGCTTGTGGCGCGCACGCCGGGAGCGGAGTTCACACGCGCGAACTTCATGCGTGCGGCCATCTACTCCGCGTTCGCAACGCTCAAGATGGGCATGGACATTCTTGCGCGCGAGAAGTGCGCGCTCGACTCGCTAACCGCGCATGGCGGAATCTTCACAACGCCCGGAGTGGCGCAGCAGTATCTCGCCGACGCGCTTGAGACGTCGGTCACGTGCCTTGAGACGGCCGGCGAGGGAGGTCCATGGGGAATGGCGGTTCTCGCGGCGTACGCCGCCGCGCAGGGCGGCGAAGGCGCGCTTGAGGAGTTTCTCGCCAAGCGCGTGTTCAAGGACGCGAAGGGCGTCGCGTGCGCGCCGGCCGAGAAGGGCGTTGCTGGATTCAAGGCGTACATGGAGCGCTTCGCAAAGGCGCTTGAGGCGGAGAAGGCGATATGCTCGATGAACTGAAGAGAAAAGTCTATCGTGCCAACATGCGCCTTGTCGAAGAGGGGCTTGTGGTGCTCACATGGGGGAACGTCTCCGAACGCGATCCCGAGACCGGCTTCTTCGTGATAAAGCCGTCGGGCGTGCCGTACGCATTGCTGAAGCCGCGCGACATGGTGGTGGTGAACATGGAGGGCCACAAGGTGGAGGGCGAATGTCGGCCTTCGTCCGACACGCCCACGCATCTCGCCATCTACCGCGCCTTCGGCAACGTGGGTGGCGTGGTGCACACTCATTCGATCGAGGCGGTCGCATGGGCGCAGGCAGGGCGAGAGATCCCGTGCTACGGCACAACGCATGCGGACCAGTTCCACGGCCCTGTGCCGATCACGCGCGCTCTCACCGAGGACGAGGTGAAGAGCGCGTACGAGCTGAACACGGGCAAGGTGATAGTTGAGCGCTTCGAGGGAAGCGATCCGCTGGAGCGTCCCGGCGCGCTCGTGCCGGGACATGGGCCCTTCACGTGGGGCGCGGACGCCTTCAAGGCCGTTGACAACGCCGTGGCCCTCGAGGCGATGGCGCGCATGGCCCGCCTCACAGAGCAGATCTCCACGTTCGGGCGCGAGAGCGTTCCCAAGCTTCCAGGATATGTGGCGGAGAAGCACTACTCGCGCAAGCATGGTCCCAACGCATACTACGGGCAGAAATGAAAGGCCGCTCTGAAAATCGTCTGAGGGGTGTAAGGATTCTCTACGAGGATCCGCAGATATTCGTCGTCGAGAAGGCCGCGGGCGTTCTCTCGCAGGCGCTGCGCAACGTGGACGAGAACAGCGTGGAGGAGGCGCTTGGCGACTATGTGCGCAAGGGGCAGTGGAAGAGCTCGCGTCGCGTGTATCTCGTTCATCGTCTCGACCGCGACACAAGCGGCGTGATGGTGGTGGCGAAGACCGAGGCCGTGCAGCAGTGGTTCCGCGAGCACTGGAACGAGGTTACGACGAAGGTGTATCTCGCGCGCGTTGCGGGCGCGCTCGACGCGGAGAGGGGCGTATTCGAAAGCTACCTCGCCGAGGACGAGAAGTTCTTCGTGAGAAGCGTGAGGGACGGCCATTCGGGCAAGTTCGCGCGCACGGTGTGGCGTGTGGTGGAGCCGCCTGCGGGCGAGCCGCCCTCGACGCTTGTGGAAGTGCTGCTCAAGAGCGGCCGCAAACACCAGATACGCGTGCACTTCGCGGAGGCGGGGCATCCCGTGCTGGGTGACGCGAAGTATGGTCCGAAGCCGCCAAAGCCTCCGCCGCGCGCGAAGGGCGCGCCTGAAGCGAGGCGCCGCAGGCCAGCGCCGCCTCCGCCATTGTGCCTGCATGCCTGGAAGCTCTCGTTCGAGCATCCCGCCACGCACAAGATGCTTTCGTTCGAGGCAGCTCCGCCAAGGTGGGCGAAGCAGGTGGGGCGGGCAGCACCCTGCCCGCCGCGAACGGGCAAGATGCCCGTTCCTCCAGTTCAAACGGGCAAGAGGCCCGTTCCACAAGTGGTTTTCAAACAGCAAAGGCCGAAGGGCCGCAATCAAGAGGAGAAGAGAAATGACAAACGCAGTTGAAACGGTGACAAACGTGGCAGCGCAAGTGTCCACGCAGGTGACTAATGTGGCCGCTCAGGTGTCCACTCAGGTCACGAGCTCGCTCGGCAAGCAGGTGGCGGAAGGCCGCGCTGTGGTGCAGCAGGGAATGTCATGGGTGACGGAGCATGGCATAACGTTTCTGGTGAACATTCTGATGGCGGCGTTGATACTGCTCATCGGCGGCATTGTGGTGAAGCTGCTGGTGAAGGCGATTGACAAGGCGCTCGGAAAGTCGAAGCGCGTGGACGCCCTGCTGCGCACGTTCCT
>CAMIVJ010000377.1 GCA_946401765.1 uncultured bacterium
CCATCATGAAAAACGATGCGAGAAGCGTCTCCTGGATGAAGTCCGTGGCGAAGAACGCGAACATCGGCGAGGTGCCGAGCGTGACGGCAAAGAGAAGCGGCATGAGCCACGATGCGGCGCGTGAGAGGCCGTCCTTCAGCATCAACCTGCGGATGGCGAGCGCGCCGAATACGAGCGCCAGCACGCCGAAGATGAGAGGCGTGCATCTGAGAAGGGTGCCGTCCAGCTCTGCGGTGGTGTTGTGCCCGAAAGCCCGCTGCAGGGGCGCGGCGGCGTAGTAGAGCGTGGGGCCGTGGTGGTCGGTGGGCTTGTAGGCATAATGACCCGTCTCAAGCAACTTGCCAACGGTGAAGGCCTGATTCGCCTCGTCGGGGTGGAATGTGCGGTCGAACAGCATGGCGTGCTCAGCGGCGCTATGGCAGCAGAGATGATGCGGGTGCCGCCTGGCGGCGACGGCTGTTGAGCTCCTGCAGCTTTGCGATGAGCGCCTTGAGCCTTTCGTTGGACGCCATGCGCTTCATTACAACCGATTCGCTTGTCTGGAAAGCGGATATGATGGCTGCGTACGAAGCCTGCGTCTGGCCGAGCGAGTCCTTCAGCAGGGCCATGTCGAGCCAGGCGTCGGCAATCAGATTCCTCTCGGCGGCGTCGCGTGGCTGGATGCGCAGAATCTCGTTCAGCACCGTCTCCGCCTCGGCGGCGAGCCCGCCCTCGAATAGAATCTTGGCCATCGTGCTGCGGTAGGTGGGCTCAAGGTTTGGCGGCATGAGTTCAAGCGCGCGCTTCATGGTGGTGGCGGCGTCGCCGCGCATGCTGCACGTGGAGAAGATGTGGGCGGCGAGGAAGAGCACGTCGAATTCCTGGGCGTCTGGCATGAGGATGGTCTTGCGCGTTGTCTCGAGGGCGCGCGCCGTCTGGCCGAGCGTCTGGTAGCACTGTGCAAGCCTTATGCTTTCTACTGCGGATAGCGGACCCTTTGCGGCCTTGGCGGTGTAGTTGTCGATCTGGCTGGATACGCCCATGAGCTTGTTCAGGTGCAGGCTCATCTGGTCGGTGCGCTTGTTGTTGGGGTCCACGCGGTCCGTGTAGTCGAGCATGTCCTTGATCACGTCCCACTTGCGCAGGGGAACGAGCACTTCCTGTATGTAGCGGAATGTGGCCTCGGGGGAGGCAGGATAGAGAAGAACGGCTTCGCGGAACGCCTGGTCGGCCATCGAGTAGAGTCCGCTGTTCGAGTAGAGGCCGGCGATTGCGGCGCGTAGCTTGGAGAAGCTCTTCTGTGCGGGGAAGTCGCGCCGGAACGCCTTGTCGTGCAGCAGGCGGCGTTGGTACCAGTCCCAGAACTCCATGTCGTTCTTGACGATCGTGGCGTTGAGCTTGTTCTGCTCGGCGTTGATCTTCATTATGAGGCCGTGGGGGGTGAGGTACGGGTACATCCACTGGATCACGTAGCTCTCCTCAACGTAGAAAGCGTGGCGCAGACGTTCGTGGTCGAACATCATCTTCGTGAGGATGCCGTTTATCTCCATCACGCCGAGTGCGCCAGTCACCTGCACGCGGCCGTTCTCGATCTTTAGGTCGGCGTTGGCGGGGCGCTTGCCGCTTTGGACCTCCGAGACGTAGATGTTGAACGATTCGGCGCTGTCCTCCTTGGAGGGAATCCATATCTCGTCGCCGTATAGGTCGCGCTCAACGCTCATGTAGGTGTCGTCGGCGAGGGCGTTCTGCGTGATGAGGTACACGTCGGGGCGCACCCTTGCGGAGTAGATCATGTAGGTTGGAACGAAGCGCCCCGGGTCGGTGCCGCCGAAGAAGATCGAGGATGGCTCCATCTCCTCTGGCCACATCGGGTTCGGGAGTGGCTCCTCGTCCGGCGAGAGCTCCTCGCGGATCGCGTTCGCGCCGCGTAGCTGGTAGTTGCCGAACTGCCAGCCGAAGGTGTGCCCGTTCTGCTCGGCCGAACCCATGGCGAATACAAGCCTGTCGTTCGTGTAGTTTTCCCACACCGGGATGAGCGCCACGCAGGCGGCTGCGGCGCAGAGGGCGTAGAATATGGCCTTGCGGACATTCTCGCTCACGTTGAAGCAGCGGCTCACGAGGCGGTTCGCCACCACCAGGCCCACGGCGAGGCCGTATCCGATCCAGAGCGAGAACATGCCGTGGGACGAGATGAACTTCACCTTCTGGATGAAGCCGTCCTGGATGTCGCCCTTGACGTTGGCGAGCGCCACTAGGCCGAGCGACATCAGCGCGAAGCATGCGCCCACGGCGATGAGCCACTGCTGGGAGACGTCGTCGAGGTCGGCCTTCGCGTCGGCCTGTTCCGCATAGGGAACCACCATGGGCAGGCGCAGCGCGCATTCGGCGGAGAAGAGCACGAACGCGCCGAACATAAGCCATCTGAACGCGCTCACCGCGGCGGGTGAGGGAATGACCGCAAGTCCCTTCCTGAACATCTCCTCCGTTGCCGGGGCGATGGTGAATATCCCCACGCCGCCGGCGAAGCCCCTGCCTGCGAGGCAGAGCAGAAGAAGGACGAGCGCCACAAGCGCGGCGGCGCCGAACGCCGCCATGGAGATCTTCGCGCGCAGCGCGGATCTTGGGAAGACCATGTCGAGGATCAAAGACACCTGGCGGCGCAGCATCAGGTACACGCCAGCGCCGGCGATGAGCGCGAGAAGGCCGAGCAGGTACTTGTCCACGCGGAAGGGCACCTCGCCTCCGCAGAGACTCTCGAATATGGAGGAGAACGAGAACAAGATAACGAGCGCCGCCACAAGCACGTATATCGCGGCCGCTCCCCACACGGCCTTGACGGCGACGGGGCGCGCCTTGTTCTTTAGGCGCAGTATGAAGGTCCATGCCGCGAACGGCACGAGCGCGAGCGCAGCGGCCACTATGGTGAACTGCATTCGCAGATCCTGGAAGTAGAATCCCATCTGCTTGAGGAAGTGGTCGAAGCCGCCTATGGAAGCGAGATCGGGCATCTTGATGGCCTCGTACTGTCCGCGCGTGAGCGCGTGCTTGAAGCCTTCCCACGTGCGAGGATAGCCCCAGTTCATCGGCGGGTTGCGCAGATCCGAGACGATCGGCATGTAGGCGTAGAACGAGACTCCCAGCTCGGCGAGGAACGCGGCCATCGATACGGAGCGCCCGTTCGGCAGCGTCACGGCCGCGAGCGCCAGCATCGCGAAGTTCCACACCATAGGCCAGAAGAACCACCAGCTGTGGGGATTGGTGAGGCCGTTCATCGCGCCCTTGCGCAGCAGGATGAACGCAGCCACCTGCACAGCCGCGACGGGAATCGCGAAAGCAAGACCGCTTGGCGTTCCCACAGCGAGCGCGAAGAGGAGCGCCAGGCCGGCGAAGAGCAGAAGCGTGGGCTGGGTCCAGGCGAACGGAACGTGGCGCGGGTCGGCGCCGAAGCCCATGTCGCTGGCGGCCGCCACCTCCTTCACGCGGTGAAGCGACACATCGTACTCGAAACCAGTCACTGACGCCGCGTACAGCACCGCCAGC
>CAMIVJ010000378.1 GCA_946401765.1 uncultured bacterium
AGTGGGGCACGTTCGTGGCCCAGAGGGCGATCTTCTCGCCGCGCTTCACGCCGAGCGCCATCAGGCCGCGCGCAAGGCGGTCCACCTCCTCGCCGAACTCGTACCACGTGAGGCGGTAGTCGCGGTCGGCATAAACGACGGCGTCGTTCTCGCCGCAGCGGGCAATGGTCTGGTCAAGAAGCTGACCTAGCGTGTACTCCCTCGTGACCGGCAGGTTGCGCCAAGGCAAGCCGCGCGAAACGCTCTGGGAGAACGGCGCCTGCGTGGGCGTCGTTCCATACGGGTCTGTCAGTTTGAATTCGACCATTTTTGCACCTGTTTTCTGTTTGAGCGCATTAGTATATCAAAACCGCACCGCGCTTGAAATGACAAACTTCGGCAATTGAATGGGTCTCGTCAAGGGACCTATGCCGTAGCGACGACCTCACCTCCGAACGCGCGGAGGCGGCAGAACGCACACATCATTTACCTATGTCAACGTCAAAGGCGAAATGGACAAGCGCCTGTGCCTGCACGACGAACGTCCAGCTCTGCGCGTCTCCGCACTGCTCAAGGCGACCACTTCGCGGCGTGACGTCACCTTTCGCAGCCTCCCACAGGCGCGTCTCCACGCCACCATGAACACGCATTCCCGGCGGCAACTTGATTTCGACGGACTTCGCCTTCCCGTCCGTGTTCAACAGACTCACAAGCATTCGTCCACCCTTCACCAGAACCGCCGGCACGATCCTCTCGTCGGTTGTTGCGGAAGCCACATACCGCCCTCCGCACGTATCGTTGACAACTGACTTGAATATCTCGTACTTCGCAGTAGTCTCTGGACCATGCCGTCTGTTCGAATACACCATCGGATGCCCCGCTCCCTTCCATGGCCCGAAGAAGAGCCAAGTGTCGATGCCCGAGAATCCTGCCGCCAGATGACGCCACAGAATCACGGAATTGAGGATGTCGTCGGCCGGGCTGCGCGTCCCCACCCAGCCGTGCATCTCCGTGTTCCACATCTCCTTGCCGGAATCGACGGCACGCACTGCGCGCGCGAAGGCGTCAAGATCCGCCACGTTGAACTTGTCCCGCCCAGAGTCGGGCGTGTTGTGAGTCGAAACAACATCGATGCGCCTTAGCACCTCGTGCCGCCGGGCGGCCACGGAAGGCGAATCAAGGAATCTCCTGAGCCCGTCGCCCGGACTCCATGTGGAGGGGAACACGATCTTCGGCCTCGTCACCCCGCCGTCAAGCCGCTTCGGAATGCGGTCGATGACATAGAGAATGTTGTCGATATCGCCTTCCCACATCGTCTGGTCTTCGTTCATCAGATCAAGGTACGCTATGTCGAGTCCGTTCTTCGCCATCAGGTTTAGATAGTCCGCAAGGTACCTTGCCCACTCGTCCTTCCTCGTCCTCCGGTGCTCACGCTTCAATATCCGCTTGTGCCCGCCAACCCAGGCGGGATACGCGGCCATCCCGATGTTCCCCTTCTTGAACAGCGCGGCGACGAGCTCGCGGTCCTTCTCCTTGTCGTACGCCTCCTTAAGCGGACGCGGCGACGCGAAGAAGCGGATTCCCGGATTGTATTTTCTGAACGTCTTCATCATGGGGATGATGACGTCCGCATAGGCGCTCATGTTCGTCGCGCCCTCCTCCCTCTCGTACGCGCAGTTGATCGCCACGCGCGCGAAGTCCACCTTCAGCTTGCCCACGGCCAGCTCCGCGAGCTTCTCGCGCTGCTCAGGCCAGTAGAACCACAGCCGCTCCGCGTCCACGCCAAAATGGACAGGCTGCAGCATCTTCTCCGCCACCGTTACAGTGGCGTCGGTCCTCTCCACATTCGCCCCCGCGAGAGCTAGAGGCGCGGCGAAAGCGAATGTTGAGGCGATAACGCACCAACGAACAACGTAAGACCCCCTACGTCTGGCACAGCCTGCCAGCTTAATGGTTGTCATGCGGCGTCATCTCACGAACAGTATGGTTCCGTTGAGGTCGGTGAACTTCGCCGTGAAGCACACACCATCGTCCACGGTCTTCTCGTCAAGCGACACAATGTAGTTGCGCGGGCGCTCCACCTCAAGCGCGATGTTGCCGCGCAGGCCTTCAGCGGCGGCGGATGTAACCGTCAAGAGCGGCACCTCGAAGTCGCCCCGGCTGGCCTGGCGGCAGCGCAGAAGCAAATTGAACTTCTCGCCCTCCGGCCACGTGTAAGGCATGTCGTCGAGGTTCACCACGCCCTTCTCGCGCAGAAGGCCGTCGCCCTCCAGCGGATCGATCATGATCCGCGTGCCAGTGGCCATGCCCACCTGCATCCAGCTGATCGCTCCGCCAGCGAGCACCTGAAGAGTTCCGTTCGTCACCGAGAACTGGCATGCGGTTTCCGGCTTCGCGCTGTTTCCGTACGCACCATAGGAAATCGACGAACCCAGGGCAAGCGTGCCCGTGCCATGCTTGTAGAGGTATTTGCAGTTGTTCAGGGTGATCGGCGAAAGTATTGTGAGCGTGTCCTCACCATCCACGTGGAACTGCGCGGCGCCCTCCATGTAGATGCCCCTGTTCGGGTCGTCGATCGTCAGGCTTTGCCGCGCCTTGAGCATCGAGTAGTACGTGAGGCCGAGACAGTCGAACTTGAACTCCGGCGGATTTCCGCCGAGATTCCTCTCGTCCTCAATCGAGATCTCCTGATATTTTGTCAAAGACGGAGTTCCGTAGCCACGTTGGCTCAGGTTGATCGAGCCGAAGTAGTTGGTGTTGTAGGCGTATGGCAGATAATGCCTGATGCCGTTGTTTGAGCTGCCAGGATGCATGTTGATGTGGGCGGTCGCAGGCCCTTCAATCTCGTCATGCAGCGCAAAGGTGCGGTTGCTTTCGCCGCTCATCTTGAAAGGCGCGTCCACCGTGCTGCGCACGTGGATTTTTCCATAGAAGTTGTGGGTGCATTCGTTTTGGTTATTGTAGCCTGCCGCCCCCATCACCGAGAAGCCGTACGCCCAAAGGTCGTTCACCGTAGTGAACTCCGCCTTGAGAGTGAGACTGGCCATCATGCTGGCAGATGCGCCCACGAGCGTAAGCGAATCGCCCGCGAAGACGGCAGTCTGCAGATTCGGGTCGCCCGTTCGAAACGTCTTGCCCGCCGTAGCCGCGTTGATGACGTAGTCGGCGCCGCTGTGCACGGCGAGGCCGTCGCTCCATATCTGCGCGCCGTTGGAGCCGGTTACGCTCGCAAAGAAGTAGTTCTTGTCGCCTTCGGCAATCATCTCGACGACCTTTGAGGTGCGCTTGAGCGACACCGTCTGAAAACCGTCTTCGTCAGGCTCGGAGACCACGATCTCCACTCGGGGCCGCCCCGTCTCGCTGCCGGGAGTCTTGTTGACGAAGTCTTCCGCCGTCACGGTCTTGATCGCAGCGGGCACTCTTAGAACAGCGTACACGTCGGGTCCGGCCATGCCGGGAAACGTCTGGTCCAGAGAGATGCCGAGCGGCCATGCAATGGTGCACGACTCGTCCAGCGTCACCGTGGCGGCCGTTCCA
>CAMIVJ010000379.1 GCA_946401765.1 uncultured bacterium
ACGCCCAGCTTGTCGAACGCCGCCTTCGCCTCAAGTCCGATGATCGACTGGTGCAACAGCACCTGCGCGAGCACCGAGCCGAGCACGTAGCGGTAGCCCTCCTGCGAGACGGCCGCCTCCACGGCCTCGGAGATCGCGCAGCCGAGCGAACCCGTCGTGCCGGGATGCGCCTCGTTGATGGCGCGGCCCACCTTTGTCTTCATGGAGGGCGACGGCGTGACGTCCGCTCCGTACGTGCGCATCACCTCGCGGCGGAACGGCTTCTGCTCGTACGAGCACTTCACCATGTACACCTGGCAGTCGAGCCCGAAGAACGCGCACGCCATCGAGAGCGCGGTGCCCCACTGTCCCGCGCCGGTCTCCGTGGTGACGCCTCTCAGCCCCTGCGCCTTGGCATAGTACGCCTGAGCGACGGCGCTGTTGAGCTTATGCGAGCCGGACGTGTTGTTGCCCTCGAACTTGTAGTATATCTTCGCGGGCGTGCCGAGCGCGCGCTCGAGGAAGTAGGCGCGGATGAGAGGCGACGGACGGAACATCCGGTAGAACTTCTGCACTTCGTCAGGAATCGGAATGAAAGGCGTTGTCTCGTCGAGCTCCTGCTTCACAAGCTCCTTGCAGAACACATGCTCCAGCTCCTCCGCCGTCACGGGCTTGAGCGTGGCCGGGTTCAGAAGCGGCGCCGGCTTCTTCTTCATGTCGGCGCGGATGTTGTACCACGCGCTCGGCAGCTCGTTCTCGGCAAGGTATGTCTTGTAGGGAATGTCGTCTTTTGCACTCATTTCTCTAGTTCTCCTTGGCGGCGTATGATACTATAAACATAATCAGAGCGCAAGGGTTTTTAGTGCCTAGCGCGTGGTGCGATTTACGATTACCCCGGGAGGGGCGTCGACGGTTGTGCGCACTGTGCCATCGGCCGCGCGCTCTGCGCGCACCCTGAGCGAACGCCCGCCCGGCAGCGCGTACGCGCCCTCGGCCCACTTGAGGTCGCCAAGCTGCGGCTTCACCTCGAACGACTTGCAGCCAACGCCTGTCGGACGCACCCCCAGCACGTGCGCAATGCACCAAGCGGCCGGACCCGAACTCCACCCGTGGCACAGCGAATGGCGGAAGCCCTTGTAGCAGAACTCGCCGTAGTCGCCGTGAACGTCCTTCTTCCCCGGCACCGCCAGCGAGTCGATGCGGAAGGCGTTGTTGGTCCAGGCGAGGTTGAAGTCCTCCCAGAAGCTCGTCGCGCCCATGTCGAGCATTCCGCCCCAGTAGTCGCGCACCGTGTCGAGCGCGCGCTGCTGCTCGCCCGCCGCGCTCATCGCCTCGATCATGTAGTAGCCGTAGAACGTGGAGACTCCCGCGTGCCCGTTCCGGCCGAGCGTCGTCGCGAACATCTCCTTCGCGTCGCGCAGGCCAGAGAGCGCGAGAAGCGCGGCGGCGGACTTCGCGCCGTGCGGGTCAGGCCGCAGCTTCTCGAGCTCGGCCGCAAGCGCGCGCGCCTTCCCTCCCAGCGCCGCGTCGCCCAATGCGTCCGCGAGGAACGCGGTCTCCCTCGCGCACATGAGCGCGAGCGCCTGCGTGCCGGCCGTCGCGCCGGGACCGTTGTGGTTGGTGGGCCAGTCGAGGAAGTTGCCCGCCCTCCACTCGCCGTTCCTCATCCCGCTGCGCACATGGTCGAACGTGGCGGAGAGATAGGCGGCGTGCTTCTTCAGGTACGCGACGTCGCCAGTGTAGCGGTACCATTCGGCCACATTGCGAATCCACCAGAGCGTGTAGGTGGGCATGCCGTTCATCCACCTCGAGGGCGGAGTGGTGGCGGCCATGTAGTCGAGCGACTTCGGCAGCACGTCGGCGTCGCCGAAGAGCGCGAGAACGCTCATCGTCTCGGGGTGCGTGTCGCCCATCCAGACGAGACGGTCGCGCTTTATGCCGTCCCAGATGTAGTCCTGGCAGCAGAGATGCACCGTGCGCGCGGCAGTCTCGAAGACTGCGTTGAGCCGCTCGTCGGACGAGCGGAACGCGCCCAGCCTCTTCATCGGACGCATCAGCGATACGGCCCTCACGTACTCTATCTGCGCAGCATCCCTTCCCACGTTGTCTATGCGCACGAAGCGGAAGCCCGACTCGCCAATCTCGCGCCGGCCGAACCACGGCAGGTCTATCACTCCGTCTCGTATCGCATGGTCGTTGCACGCCCCGCGTTCGCCGAGCTCGCTCATCGCCTCGGCAACGGATTCCCCGAAGCGCACTCGCACCTTCACGCCCCTGCCGCTTCTTGCCCCACTGCCGATCTGCACCGAACCGTGCAGCTCGCGCCCGAAGTCGAGCAGCAGCCACTCGCCGGACTTCAACACCGGACCCGACCCCGCCAGGAACGCCCCTTCCGACACCTGCCCGAAGCGCGCCCCGCACAGCCGCTCTGCTTCCCCCAGCCCCTGTGACGTCGCCACCACCTTCTTCGGCGGCACGATAGACCTCACGCGCGAGTCCGCGAACTCCGCCTGCTCCTCTGCGAATGCGGCAAACGCCGTCACGGCCGCCGCTGCGAAAATCATTGTGCTTTTTCTCATGCCCGAATTATAGCATATTGAGTGCGGTGTGCCTAGTGCCTAGTGGTTCGTGGTTCGTGGCTCGTGGTTCGTGGCTCGTGGTTCGTGGTTCGTGGTTCGTGATTCGTGGCTCGTGGTTCGTGGCTCGTGGCCTTAACACTCTCAAACCTTCAAACTTTCAAACACTCAAACGCCTGGCGCATGGTTTAAGAGGCGCCACGAGAGGGGCGGAAGCTTGCCGCGCCTCCTCACGCCCTCGAACTCGATATCGTACGCCTGCTCCTCACGCGTCCAGTTCACGAGCACCGCGGCCTCGCGCCCGTCCTTCGCGCGCCACTCGGAGTGGAACACGCACGGCAGCGCAGGCTGCACGCACGCCTTGCTTTCGTGCGGACGCCTATAGCTGCTCGTCTTGAGGAACTCCACGCGCTTCGTCGCGCACGTAAGCTTCGCGGGCTTCAGCATCTCTCCGTCGAAGAGGAAATTCTTGTGGTCATGGTAGAACTGCGCGGAGTCCTTCATGAACTGGATATCCTTCGCCACACGCGGGTTCGTGACGTCCCGCATCACGAAGTTGTGCACCATCGGCTGCACGCCCCACACGATGCCGCGCGCGAACTCGACCGCGAACTGGTCGGGATACTTCGCGATCTGCTTCTCCACGTCCGGCTTGTCCGGACACTTGCCCCAGAGCGGATCCCATCCGGGGATTCCGCCGGGCGTCGCGAACGAACCGAAGATCACGCCCGCGCCGCGGTACATCACCGTGACGGCGGGAACAGGCTCCTCGTGCGGCATTGTGCCGAGGCTGTTGCGCTCCCAGCTGGAGTAGAGCATGATGAACGACTCGAACCTGTCGAGATACGCCTCGCTCGTCGCCTCGGAGGAGAGCAGAAAGCCAGGGTTGTCCGAATGGACGGCGTTCACGTAGTCGCGGTAGCCCTCGATGAGGGCGTGCGCGTC
>CAMIVJ010000380.1 GCA_946401765.1 uncultured bacterium
GAAAACAGACGGCGCGAATCCAATCAAGATCAGCACCCATGCCAATCTTCTGCTACCCCGCTCGAGAGAAGTGCTCGCCAAGGCGCTTGCACCGCTGCCGCAAGATCGCTACCAGACCTTCCCGGAATTTCACGAAGGACTCAAATCGATCCGCTTCCGCGAGCTCCTGGACGGCGAAAAGGTCTACCGCATCCTGCAAATCGTCGGGAAGGGCGGGTTCGGAGAGGTGTTCAAAGCACGACACGTTGCGTCTGGGAATATAGTGGCAATAAAGCACTTGCGTCATCCAGGAAGTAAGATCGCGTCGTTTGTGTACGGACTCAAAAGGCTGCCTGAAGATTCTGCGATTGTCAAAGTTGTCGATCATCTTAGACTGAATGTAGGCGGAGAAGGGGAAGAACAATTTATCGCCATGGAGTATCTTATCGCCATGGAGTATCTCCCAGAGAGGTCAGGAATAAGATCTCTTCGCGATGCGATTAGAGCTGCAAGGTTATCGCGGAATGGGACTCTGCCCATGGCAGATGTTTTTTGTGCATTTATGCGCTATGCGCATGGATTGAAAATCTTGCATAGGCATCATTTCCCGTGCAAGGCCATTCGACCTTCGTCGCTTTATTACGATGGGGAAAATCCGAACAATGTAAAAATCATGGATTTCAATTGGCCGTCTGAAGACTGGACTGGAAATCCGTGCCTATCAGGTATAGATTATCTGCCCCCTGAAGTTGTTCTTACCGCCAACCGAGGTGGCCCGGAAATGGACATCTACGCGCTCGGACTTTCCCTCTACGAGGCGTTGACGGGAAAGACGGCCTACCCGCGACTGCCGCCTGGAACGGCAGGATTTAGCAGGTTCATTGAGCGGCCTAGAAACAAGGAACAACCATCCTTCGATTCGCCGATTGTGACGGCTCGTCCCAAACTCCTTCAATTGTTGAAGGACATGACGAACATCGATCCCAGCCAGCGCATCAACGATGCCGCCGAGGTGGAGAGGCGAATCGGTGAAATCATAAAGGAGAATCTCTCTATTTCGGACGATCCCGTTGAATTTGATGCGGGTGATGACACGTTTGAGACAATAATTGACGAACCAGTTTCCGTCGTCGCTCCGCCCGAGGTTTACGCGGAGGCAAGCAGAAGAGCGGAGGCGAGCAGAAGAAAGAGGCGGAGGATTGTGGCATCGCTTCTTGCGGTATTGTTGGTCGCGCCAATGTTTTTAGCCCTGTTCTGGTACGGCCGCAGCAATTCGCTTGGTTACAGAATCGTGGTTGATGTACTGGCAATTGCATGGCTTTACATGCTCTGTACCATTGAACTGAAGACGAAGCGGCTGCCGAATGTGTCGACGCTCGGCGGATTGGCTTTATGGCTGGCGCTGGGATTCGCATCAGGAGGCGTGGGCGGACTCCTCGCAGGTGGCAAGGCTGTCGGTGTTGGTTTGCTGCTCATGCTCGCGCCGTTCCTTCTCAGGTGTTTGAGCGGTGGTGCCGTGAAGATGGCAGTTGCCTGTTGCGCATACGTTGGCTGGGGGCGGCTTATGCCTTTAGGAATCCTATGCGTTGTGTTGGGAGTGATGATGGGGTATGGTGTATGTATTGACAGATACTGGAATCGTGCAACGAACAAGGCTGAGGCGAAATTCCCTGTCAGTCCCATCCTTGCCTGTGCCACGTTGACCGTGATCATTCTTAAGTGGATTGGATGGATTGCATGAAATCGATGTTTGAGCAGATGATCGGCGTGAAGGTCGCGTGCGACTACACATGGAACGACGAGGGCATTGTGCGCATCGGGGCGGGGCGCGATATCGCCGCGTATGCGGGAGGCGACTTTAAGGGGAAGTGCGTGATCTTCCTTCACGGGAACGGCGAGACGGCGGTTTCGGAGAAATACCTCTTCGACCAGTTGAACGTGCGAGGGGTGAGCGTCGTGTCGCCGGACTATCGCGGATACGGATTGACGAAGGGAACATTCTCTGAGAGGGGCTGTTTTGAGGCCGCACACGCCGCTTACGATTGGTTGGTTGCCGAAAAGGGCGTACGGCCAGCAGATGTCATCCCGCTTGGCTATTCGCTTGGATCGGGCGTAGCCGTCGAGCTTGCCGCCAGCGAACAGGTCGGCGGACTGATCCTGCAGGCGCCCTACTATAGCGGACGGGCGTTGCTTCCGTATTGGATTAAGAAGTTCGGAGCGCCCGGCCACCGGCGAGATGGATTTTTCAAACGGGTATTCACGGCTTTCGCCCTGCGCCGGGAGGTCACGGCTGAAAGGTCTTTTGCCACCGATTGCCGCCTCTGCCGGATTTCGTGTCCTGCGCTGGTGTTCCATGGCGATGCCGACACGGTCATTCCAATTTCACACGGCGAGCGCGTGTTTGCGGGGCTTGCGTCGCGGCGCAAGGAGTTCGAGCGCGTCGAGCACGGCGGACACAATAACTTCCAGTTCATGATGGGGTATGACGAGTATGTGCGGAAGATTGTCGCATTCTGCGCGGGTTTGAGGTAACGTCTCCGTGCCGGTTCGGATTATGCTATACTATTCGGCGTAACGATAAGGAGGAGTACGGATGTTGTTTTCTTTTTTGACGACGGTTTCCAGTAGAAACGAAATGTCCATGGCCAAAGGAAAGGAACTCCACAGAGCGGGAGTTCGTTTGTCACTCGCGGTCGCTGTTTCGGCTTTAATCTGTTTGGGCACGTGCGCCGATGCTCGCCTGGATACTGCTGTCAGCAATGTTTCCAGCATGACAGGAATGGAATATGTCGCGCTGGGCGGAGGTGCGGCGCCGAAGACGTTGGCGGGGCCGGTGGCCGATGCTGGCGCGTCGGCGCAGTGGTTCGAGTGTGCCGACGATCCGCAATGGTTTACCAATTCTGTTGGGGACAAGATTTCCTTTGGACAGTATGCGGCCATGGTGAACGTAGAAGGCGGTGAGGCGGCCGCAGTGAACTTCAATGCAAAATACCGGCGATGCGACGCGGCAACAACTATTTTGCTGGTCGGACGCGCGTTCGGTGAAAAGTGTTGCTGTGACGACGATGGGAAGGTAATAGAGGAAGCCAGCGGACAAGTCGCCTATCAGGGGTGGAAGCTGGGCGATGAGTTGTATTTGCTTCTGGTAGAAGACGACACGGGCAGTATGAAGATGCGTTCGTATGTATTTTGTCTGGATGACGGTAAGACTGCGCGTCGTCTTGTCGTTTTTGACTATGAGCCGAGTAATCGCCAGATTGAAAGCGTCGTCGCAGCACGGATCAATCCGTCTGCCCTGAACAATGTCGCGGCGATGATCTATAACGCTGAGGCGAGTCGTGGCGTGGCCGCGGATGAATACATCGTCAAGCTGCTTGAAATGGCGGCGCTGGGCGGCGAGCCTGCGGCTTGCCGCAATCTGGCTTACTATTACGGCAATAAAGATAAGACGAAGCGCAGCGACGTCTGGGCAAAGTTGGCAGGGACTTTGGCACGGCGACGGAGCCAACGCGCGAA
>CAMIVJ010000381.1 GCA_946401765.1 uncultured bacterium
GGCCAATTCTCAATCACCACCTTCACCGGATCCAGCACCGCCATGCGGCGGAGCGCGGTCTTGTTCAGCTCCTCGCGCACGCACCATTCGAGGAGGGCGGGGTCGCTCTCGCTCTCCACCTTCGTCACGCCAACGCGGTCGCAGAACTCGCGGATCGCCGCTGGCGGGAAGCCGCGGCGGCGCATTCCGCACACGGTGGGCATGCGGGGGTCGTCCCAGCCGGCCACATGGCCTTCCGTGACGAGCTGAAGAAGCAGGCGCTTGGACATCACGGTCCAGGTGATGTTGAGGCGGGCGAACTCGCGCTGCTGCGGACGTATCTTCACGCCGTTGCGCACCACTAGAAGGCCCTGCTCGTCCATCCTGTCCACCACCCAGTCGTAGAGCGGACGGTGCACCTCGAACTCGAGAGTGCACATCGAGTGCGTCACACCCTCCAGCGCGTCCTCGATCGGATGCGCGAAGTCGTACATCGGGTAGATGCACCACTTGTCGCCCAGATGGTAGTGAGAGACGTGGCGGATGCGGTAGATCACCGGGTCGCGGAAGTGGATGTTGGGCGAGGCCATGTCGATCTTCGCCCTGAGGCACCACTCGCCGTCGGCGTACTTGCCGTCGCGCATCTCGTGGAATATCTGCAGATTGCGCTCGGGAGAAGTGTCGCGCGAAGGCGACGGGCGGCCGGGACGCTCCGGCACGCCGCGGTACTCCTTCCACTCGTCCTGAGTGAGGTTGCAGCAGTACGCCTGGCCGCGGCGAATGAGCTCCTCGGCGATCGCATACATCGTGTCGAACATGTTCGACGCGTTGTAGAAGCCGCTCTCGCCGCCATCGCCCGCGCCAGACCACTGAAAACCAAGCCAGCGGATGTCGTTCTTGATGTTCTCGGCGTACTCGTCGCTCTCCTTGGTGGGATTCGTGTCGTCAAGACGCAGATGGCATTCGCCGCCGAAGAGCCTGGCCATGCCGAAGTCAACGCACACCGCCTTCGCGTGGCCGATGTGTATGTAACCGTTAGGCTCAGGCGGGAAGCGCGTCACCACCTTCCCGCCCGTTCTTCCGGCGGAGTGGTCCTCTTCGATCCACTGCCGCAGAAAATGCCTGCTGGTGTCAGACTCCTTGACCGTCTCTTCCATTGGACCTTCCATTAATGCGCAAAATACAATACGGGCCTTCTCTTCACACTAGGCACTAAGCACTAGGCACTCAACTACCAGTTCCAATTGACGAACGGCAGCACGTAGCCGAACTCCCTGTCGCCGTTCGTCTCGCTGATGGCGGCCTCGTTGAAGTTGACGAGTCCGATCTGGAGGAACTCGCCGCTCGTCACGCGATTGACGATGCCCAGCTGGAAGCCGTTGACGGCGCCAGACCAGTTCACGATGCCCATCTCGAAGCCGGAGAACTTCGCTGCCTCGTTCCACACGCCAAGCTGGAAGCCTGTGCCCATGCCGCCGATGCAGTTCCAGAGACCGAGCTGGAAGCCCGCGAAGTCGCTCTCGATGTAGTTGGCGAACGCGAACTGCGCGCCGTTGGCGTCCGTGCCGATCAGGTTGCATCCAGCAAGCTGGAAGCCGTTCATGCGCTCGCGCACGCGGCCCGCGATGCCGAAGTCGAAGCCGTTCAGGTTCTGGCACTCGCCGTAGATGAGGTTGATGCGAACGCCGTCAAGCGACGTCGTCGCGATCGGGATCTGCCCCGGATGGAACACGGAGAGCATAACATACCCTTCGGTGTTCGCCTTGAGCGACGCAGCCGCCGCAAAGACCATGAGAGCCATCAGAACTTTTTTCATTTCTATTCTCCTTGCTTTTCCTTGCTTTTCGTTGCAGATGAAGTATAGCACATTCCTATGCCACACGCAATTGCGAAACGATTTTTATGAACCGGCGCAAAGCGGGACAAGGTGGTGCGCCCGGTGGGACTTGAACCCACACTCCTTTCGGAACTGGAACCTAAATCCAGCGTGTCTGCCATTCCACCACGGGCGCAAAATTCTCAAAGCGTCTCGAACTCCTCCCACCCCTTGCGCGCGGGCGGTCCGTCGAGAAGCGCGTTCGCCGCCGCGTTGTCCACGAAGCGGCCCTTCGCGGGATCGAACTCGAGAGACGGCTCGCCGAGACGCTGCGCCACCGCGCCGAGCGCCAGCACCTGCGAGAGAGGCCCCGCCACGTCGAACGACGAGTTGGCCTTCTCCTCGCCGCGCACGGCCTTGATGAAATTGAGATAGTGCCCGCTCTTGCCGCGCGGGAAGTCGCGCATCGCGCTCTTCACCGACGGGTCGCGCGGATCGCCGCCCGCCACGAGCTGCAGAGGCGAGCCGTGGCTTGTGCGCGCGAACACGCGGCCGTCCTTCAGATGCAGCTCCGCGCCGCAGTCGCGGCGACGCCATTTTCTGTCCGTCACTCCTGCAAGGCGCGCGGGGAAGTTTCCCGCTCCGTCATGCCACACGATGTCGCACGCTGGCATCCCCTCGCCGCGCGCGGGGAAGGAGTAGCGTAGCGTCGAGGCCATGGGGAAGACCACGGGCGTGCGGCCTTCGTTCTTCACGGTCTCGATCTTCGACGGCAGGCCGAGGCGCAGAAACTCGTGAGCGGCGTCGAAGATGTGCGCACCCCAGTCGCCGAGCGCGCCAGTGCCGTATTCGTAGAACGAACGCCAGTCGCCGTTGATGAAGTTGTGGTTGTAGGGGCGGAACGGACGCTGCGCGAGCCACACGTCCCAGTCCATCTCCGCCGGTTCCGCCTCCTCGCCGGGCATCTCCTTGAGCGTGCCCTTCCACTTGAACCAGCGACGGTTGTTGGCGCACATGTACGCGTCGATGCGCGTGACGTCCTTGATGTAGCCGTTCTCCACGAGGGACTTCATCTGCCAGTAGTTGGCGTCCGAGTGCCCCTGGTTGCCCATCTGCGTGACCACCTTGTGGCGCTTCGCCGCGGCGGTCATGAGGCCGATCTCGCGGAAGTTGTTGCACATGGGCTTCTCGCAGTACACGGCCTTGCCCATGGACATCGCGAGCATCGCGGCGGGGAAGTGCGAGAAGTCTGGCGTGGCAACGCACACGGCGTCGATGTCGCGGCCGTGCTCGTCGAGCATCTTCCTGAAGTCCTGGTAGCGCGGCGCGGCGGGATGCGCCTTCAGCGTGTTGAGCGTGTGGTCTGCGCCCATCTGCGTGTCGCACAGCGCCACCACGTTCACGAAGTCGCGGTAGTAGGCGAACATGGCGAGGTCGCGTCCGGCCTGGTGGCCCACGCCGACGAACGCCATGTTCACCTTCCCGTTCGGCGACGCGGCCGATGCGCGCAGCGCAGGAAACGCAAGCGCGCATGCGGACGCCTTCAGGAAATCTCGCCGATTCAAGCGCATGTAATGAACTGCGCCTCCGCTACTGCTCGAACGCGCCGTCGAAGGCGAGAGTGGAAGGCGCGAAATCGACCTTGCGCACGAACTCGCACGACTCCTTCGCGCCGTGGAAGC
>CAMIVJ010000382.1 GCA_946401765.1 uncultured bacterium
CCGATGAGCGGGCGCGCCGTGGCGAACGCGAGGCCGTAGCGGCCCGCGAAGCGCGGCTTCTCGGCAAGCCGCAACGCGATCCGCAGCTGCTTGTTAAGCGTCCGCAGATAGCCCTTCGACCGCGCCGCGTCGCGCGCCGGAGTCCGCAGCTCCGCAGCGGCCTCCGGCCACATCGCCGCCACCATCGCGTCCGCCGCTGCATCCAGCCACGGGCCGTCTATCTTCATCGCGTCGGCGAGCGACTGCTTGTAGCCGATCCGCGACGCCATCTGGTCGTTGACCTTCACCTTCTCCAGCACCTCCGGGTTGCCGACGAGCGCCACCGGACAGCCGGTGGCGTCGTTGAAGTCCATCAGCCAGCGCAGACCGGCAATGCCGATGCGCTGCGCGTTGTCGATGATGACGAGGCGGCGCGATCCGCTGAGCTTCTTGAAGATCCACTCGGCGCGCTTGAGCCGCTTGTCCTCCGCCGATCGCGGCGCGGGCAGGGCGGCGCAGATGGCGCGGACGATGTTGTAGTCCTGGCCCGCGCCCTGCATGACGGTGAAGAAGATCGCCGTCGAGTGCGTCCGCGCGTAGCGGCGGCACGTGGTGGACTTGCCGATCCCGGCGGGACCGTGCACGAGGCCGATGTCGCCCGACTCGCGGATCAGGTCGAACGTGTCCTCGCACAGGGCGACGGCAGCCGTGTCGAAGCACAGCTCGTCCCACGACCTGCGGCGCGCGAACGCCTCCAGGAAGTCGAGGACGCGCGCCTCGAGCTTCGCCACGTCGCCGAGCGGGTGCCCGTCGAGGTAGCGGCTGACCGCTGCCTCGTTCGTGCCGATCTGCCGGGCGAGCGCGCCCAGCTTCAGACCCTCGGCGTCCTTGAACTCGGCCAGCCTCGCGCGCAGCCGAGCGTTGTAGGTCTTCGCGACCTCACCATCCTGTTTCGCTTCCATCGTACTCTTCTCCTTGCTTTTCGGGCTCGGTTTTGAACAGCGCAGCCGTCGCCGCCCGTATCGACTGCCGCCGCTGGCGCTCCGCCTCGCCCGCACCGGGCAACGGCTTCGCTTTTTCCTTCGACGGCACCAGCACGCCGTCCTTGCGTTCCTCGAAGACGCCCTCGAGGATGATCTTGTTGTTCTGCCGCTCCGACAGCGCGATCTGCGCCGCCTCGGCGTGCCGCTCGCGGATCGGGTCGTTCAACATCGCGCGCACGGTGTTCTGGCTGGCAATCGCCGCCTCCACCTGCTTTTCGTTCATCGGCTGGACGCTCGTCCACTGGCTCACCATGCCCAGCACGTTGCGGCGGACGGGATCCACCACCACGGACTGCGCGGGGTTGTGCGGGAGCGTGTAGAGGCCGTATTCGGCCCCCTCGCGCAGCCACACGCCCGAGCCGTCCGGCTGGATGAGCATTGCGAGATACCGCATGGTCTGCGACGTGCCGAAGATGTCGCGGTCGCGGAACTCTATCAAGCCCCGCCTGCCGACGGTCACGACGTGGTAGCAGTCATCGCCGAGGAAGTCCACCACCGCGCAGTGCGGCAGCCGCACGAGCGCGCCCGCGCCCGCCTCCCACACCTCGCGCGGCGAGAGCCGGACGCCCTTGTGGTGGCCCGGCGTGCGCAGCATCTCCTGGGCGGCGGGGCGCGCCGACGGATGGAGCGTGGCGATGGCCTCGGCAGGCCGCCAGTCCGTCACGCCGTCGAAGCTCCACAGCTCCTTGATCCAGCCGTTCTCGTCCCAGCCTTCCATCTTGTGGTCGGAGCGCGTGTCGATCAGCTCGTAGAGCTCCGCCATCAGGACCCTGTAGCACGCGAACGGCAACGCGCCGCCGTAGCTCACCTGGTTGCGGATCGCCGCCGGTATGCGCTCGTACGCGGCCAACAGCCGGTTCGCGTACTTCTCCAGACCGTACAGGCTCTCCACGCCCATGCCGTGCTGCGAGACGGACCCCACCTGACCCGGCAGGGCAGCCGCCGCGAAGTGCGGCAGACGGTGCAGGCTCTCCAGCAGCGCCTTCCCCTTGAAGTTGCCGTGCCCCTGGCCGGGGAAGACGCCGTCGTTCACCTGCTTGCCCAGCACGTCAGACCGGCGGAACGTCACCGCGCCGTCCGTGAGCCGCGTCACCAGGGCGCACTCGTCCTCGGACAGGCTGGCCGTGCCGTGTTCGATCACGAACACGGTGCCGCCGGCGTCCTTCGGGCGGAATCCCTGGTTGCACAGCACGTCCGCCACGGTCGCCTTGAAGAGCGCCTTGCCCAGTCCCTCGCGGCTCTGGTCGTCGCGGAGGATCTGCGGCTTCACGCCCCAGCTCACCAGATGGGTGCTTGCACGGTCGATGCAGCGGAACTGCAACGGCCTCACGAGCTTCGAGTTCACGCCCGGCACGGACACGACGAGGTCGTCCCACATGTCGTCGAACTGGTACTCCGCGCCCACCGGCATCCCCACCCGCGTGGAGTACACCGGCGGCGCGAATTGCCGCGCCGCGACGGCGCCCCGCGTGGCGTTCGCGCGCTCGTAGGACGAGAGCGGGTACTTGCGCTGCAGGTTCTCGTAGTGCCAGCCCGGCGGGATCCAGTCCGCCGGACACCTCATCGGCAGGGGGGAGCGCGGGTACTTCGCGCGCCACACGTCCTCCCATGTGCCGACACCCTCGATGTGCTTGCCCGACCTCAAGTCGCGCAGGAGCGCCGCATGGCCCTGGCGGCCCGAGCGCTGGTTCCTCTCGGCGTACGCCTTGTACGCGTTGCCGAGCGCGTCGTCGCGCGGCCCGGCCATCCGAGGAACCTTCGCCCAGTTCACCAGAACCGTCCAGGACTTCCCCGCGTTGATCCAGGCGTAGTACTTCTTCTGGATCGCGCGCGGGCTCTTCCACCCCTTCACGCCGGGATGGAGAATCGCCTGGCGGCGGCACTCCGCGAACTTCGAGTCGGCACGGTCCACGGCCTCCATCGCCTCCTGCCAGTCAAGGACGCTCTTGCGCTCCTCCACCGGCAGCATCGCGAAGTCGGGCGTGTTGACGAGTGTCATCTTCATGGTCCGCCGATCTCCTACTTGACCGCGTTCTCCTCGCGGCTGCGCAGCTCGTCCTTCAGGAGGCCGACCACCAGCACGAGCTCGGCGCGGAACTTCTCCAGGTCGTCCGTCTCCAGCGCCTTCCACGTGAGCGGGTTGTCGCCCCAGTCGCGCAGCTTCTCGCCGAGAGACGCCGTGTAGTCGCGCCACGCGGCGGCCTTCTCGGAGGCGGTGAGCGGCTTCGCCTTCGGCTTCTCGGCCTCCGGCCTCTCTCCGGCGGCCATCAGCACGAGCGCGTTCATCACGCGGTTGCCCTCGGCCTCGGCCTTCGCGACGCCGCGCACGGGGAGCGCCTTGCGCTGTTCGGCCGGAAGCGCGGCCATCTCCTGGAGCGCCTTCACGTCCACGCGCATCATCCTGTCGTACACCTTCCCGGCGTCGAGCGACACCTGCTC
>CAMIVJ010000383.1 GCA_946401765.1 uncultured bacterium
ATCTGCGCAAGGAGCTGAAGGTGGAGGACATGCTCATGGCCGTTGGCAAGCTCAAGGACGGCACGGCGTTTCTCTTCGACCCCTCGTGGAGCCGCCTCGAGGAGCGCCTCAAGGTGCCTGGTCCCGGCTGGGAGCGCTTCCCCAAGCGCATGGAGGTGAACGTGACCATCACCGGCGAGAAGGGCATGCTCACATGCGACTGCTTCGGCCCCAACGTGTACCACAACGGCGCCCCCAACGACCGCTACACCGTGCAGTACACGTACTTCGACGAATGGGTGGGCCTCATCGACGAGTTCGTGGACTGCATCCGCAACCACAAGACGCCGCTCATCAACCTCAAGTGGCACAAGGAGACAATCCAGGCGATGCTTGGATGCTACGAGTCCATCGCCTCCGGAAAGATCGCCCGCGTAGGGTGAGCGGGGACTCCCGGCGATGTCCAGCAGCACAGCCTTCGGCGAGGGAGCGGCAGCCGAGCTAACTCCAATGCAGCGGCAGTACCGCGCCATCAAGCGCGAACTGCCCCCCGGCGCGATTCTCATGTTTCGCCTCGGCGACTTCTACGAGATGTTCGGCGAAGACGCCGTGACCGCATCGCCCATCCTCGGCGCCACGCTCACGCAGCGCGCGGGCGCGCCACTATGCGGCATACCGTACCACGCTCTTGACGCCTACCTCGCGAAGCTCATCCGCGCCGGCAAGACGGCCGCCATCTGCGACCAGATGGAAGACCCCCGCCTCGTCAAGAAAGGGCACGTGGTGCGCCGCGAGGTCACGCGCATCGTGACGCCCGGCACCGTAACGGAGGACGGCCTTCTCGACGCCGACACCAACACCTACATCGCCGCGGTCTCTGGTCTCGGCATGGCGCTCATGGACCTTTCGACAGGCGAATTCGCCGTGGAGCCGTTCGCCTCGCGCGAGAAGCTCGAGGACGCGATCGCGCGCTACCGTCCCGCCGAGCTCGTGCTGCCGCGCGAGGAATCCGAGTCATCCTCGATCGACGAAACTTCCGCCGCTCACGCAGGCCCCGCCGGCGTAAACATCTCCCGCGCCGAGGCATGGACCTTCAGTCTCGACGCCGCGCGCGAAGAGCTGCTGCGCCACTTCAACGTGACTGCGCTCGACGGCTTCGGCCTCGAAGGGCGCAACGACCTCATCTGCGCGGCGGGCGCGCTTCTCCACTACGTGCACACCACGCTTCGTCATGCTGTGGCGCACGTGAGAAGCGTGCGGCTCAGGGAGTCGGCCGACGCTCTCGCACTCGACGCTGGCACGATACGCCACCTCGCGCTCCTTCCCGGCGACGGCGTGACGCGCGAGGCGTCGCTCCTCGGCGTCCTGAACGTGACGCACACTCCAATGGGCGCGCGCCTCGTGGCTAACTGGATTCGCAGGCCGCTTAGGCGGGCAGAGCAGATAAACGCGCGCCTTGACGCGGTTGAGACATTCGTGAAGAACCGCATGCGCCTTTCGTCCCTGCAATCGCGCCTTTCGGGCGTGCGCGACCTCGAAAGACTGATCGCGAAGGTGGACGGAGGGCGCGCCAACGCGCGCGACCTGCGCGCGCTCGCGGCGTCGCTTCGTCCTGTTCCCGACGTGCTCGCCGAAGTTCCCGCCGGCGTGGCAGTGCTTGATTCCATCCGCTCTCGCATGTCGCCTGAGAGCGAGGTGGTGGACCTCATCGACCGCGCGATCGCAGAGAATCCCAACGTGCTTCTCTCAGAGGGCAACCTGATCGCGCCAGGCTACAACGCCGAACTCGACGAGCTGCGCGCCATCGCCGCCGAAGGGCATCGCTGGATTGCCGCCTATCAGGCGCGCGAGGTGGAGCGTACCGGCATAAAGACGCTGCGCGTTCGCCGCAACGGCGTGTTCGGATTCTACATCGAGATATCGAAGGCGGCGGCCGTTGGCGCGCCGCCTGAGTACGAACGCCGCCAGACTCTCACCAACGCCGAGCGCTTCACCACGCCCGAGCTGAAGGAGTACGAGCAGAAGGTGCTGGGGGCGCAGGAGCGCAGCTGCGCGCTCGAGCAGGAGATCTTCAGGGAAGTGGTGGCGAAGGTGGCCGAGCGCACGGAGCGCATACAGTCCACGGCGGCGGCTGTGGGCGAGCTGGACGCGCTTCTCTCGTTCGCCGACCGCGCGCTCGCGCTCGGGTATGTGCGCCCGCAGGTGGACGACTCGGACGCCCTTGAAATCGTTGACGGGCGCCATCCGATAATCGAGCAGCTGCCCGATGCCGAGCCGTTCGTGCCGAACGGCGCGAAGCTCAACTGCACCACCGACCAGATCATGCTCATCACCGGTCCCAACATGGCTGGAAAATCCACCTACATCCGCCAGGTGGCCACCATCGCAGTGATGGCGCAGGCCGGCAGCTTCGTGCCCGCCTCTTCGATGCGCCTTGGCGCGCTCGACCGCGTGTTCACGCGAATCGGCGCGGGCGACGATCTCTCGCGCGGCCGTTCGACGTTCCTCGTCGAGATGCAGGAGGCCGCGAACATCCTCAACAACGCGACGCCGCAGTCGCTCATCGTGCTCGACGAGATCGGACGCGGCACCTCCACCTTCGACGGCATCTCAATCGCGTGGAGCGTTGCGGAGTATCTTCACGAGAATCCGAAGACTAAGGCCAAGACGCTCTTCGCCACGCACTACCACGAGCTCACCGACCTTTCCGAGAAGTTCCACGGAATCAAGAACTACACCGTGCGCGTGAAGCAAGACGGCGAGCGCATCGTGTTCCTGCGCCGCATCGCGCCCGGCGTTGCGGAGAAGAGCTTCGGCATACACGTGGCCGCGATGGCGGGCCTTCCAAAGGCCGTTGTGGACCGCGCCGACCAGATCCTGAAGAATCTCGAGGCGAACGACCTCGACGTCGATGCGCCAAAGATCGTGCGCCGTCCCCGCAAAAAGCTCAGCGACCTCCCTGGCCAGCTCACGCTCTTCTGAGCTAAGCGCCACGCGAACCACGAACCTCGGACCTGCGAATTTCACGCGCGCATGGCGGCGGGATTTTTGATATACTATTGACTCATGAAAGGCAACATAGTCTCGCTTTTGGGAATTCTCGTGGTGGTCGCGGGAGGTCTTGGCGTTTTTCTGCTTGGAATGAAGCATCTTTCCGAGGGACTTCAGGCAGTGGAGGGCGACAAGCTGCGCAAGTTCATGGGACGGGCGACGGCGAACAGGCTGGCGGGAGTCGGCACAGGAATCGTCTCGACGCTGATTGCCCAGTCCTCGTCGATCATAACGGCCATGCTGGTGGGCTTCGTGTCGGCCGGCATGATGACGCTCGCCCAGGCGATCAACGTGATAATCGGCGCAAACATCGGCACCACGGGCACGGTCTGGCTCGTGGCGCTGGTTCCTTCGCCCGAACTGATTGGTCTCATAGGCCTTGCTGCGGGCGGGCTGCTGTATTTCTTCGTGCGCGGCGAGAAGATTCAC
>CAMIVJ010000384.1 GCA_946401765.1 uncultured bacterium
GCGGGGCGAACAGCGTGGCGTTCGCGTCTGGCGCGACAATCACGGTGGACGTCTCCACGCGTCCGACGTTCAAGGGCAAGATCGTCGACTGGGGTGCAGGCAACACCCCGTCTGACGTGACGTTCAGGTTGGATGCCGCCTCCAAGGCCATGGGACGTGCGCTCCGGGTGAAGGACGACGGACTTTACGCTGTTGGCGGCATGATGATGATCGTCCGCTGAGCGCAGCAAAGATGAAAAGAGTCCTGATAGCGGCGGTCATGGCGATGACGGCGTTCGTCGCCATCGCCATGGATTCGCGCGTGCCGCCGCTTTTTTCCGACAGCGTGATGACGAACGAGACCGTGCTTTTCATGGGCACGGACGACGCGGCGCCGCTCATGTACAAGGCGGACGAGATCCTCTCCGTGACGAGTTTCGACCTTAAGACGAACTACGTGGAGGGCGTGGACTGGACGTTCGACCGCGAGTCGCACACGATTCGCCCGACCTCTGGCACCAGGATGCCCTACTACACGGAGGCGGAGTGGTATCCGTCGAGCGGACGCTTCGCGTGCAACCTGCCCGGCAAGGCGTACGTGTTCTTCTCGGAAGGCTCCACGATCTCGCTCCACCAGGTGTGCGTGACGTACCGTCATTCCGATTCGTGGGAAGGCCCCGTGCCGCGCGACGACTCCGCCGCGTTTGCGCCGATGCTTGCGGAACTTGCCGCCCGTCCGGTCGGGAAGGCGCTGTTCTATGGCGACTCCATCACGACGGGGGGAAATTCTTCTGGGACAATTGGGTTTGATCCGTACATCCCGAGTTGGCCGAAACAGATACACGCCGAGATTGTCGCGGCGACGGGCAACACAAGCCTTGAATACGTGAACACGGCGGTGGGCGGCAAGAACACGCAGTGGGGGCTTGACAACGTGCAGGAGCGGGTGATCGCCCACGCGCCGGACTTCGTGCTGATCGCGTTCGGCATGAACGACACGCTCTCCGCCGCCGACTACTCCGCCAAGCACGAGGCGATGGTGAGCGCCATCCACGCCGCGCTTCCGGACGCGGCGGTGCTGCTCGTGTCGCCGATGATGCCGAATCCGGAGGTTGCCGGTCTCGACTCGCGCTGGACGCTCTTCCCGCAGTACGAGCAGGTGCTCGTTGCGCTCGTCGCGAAGTTCCGCGCGGCGGGGTTCGCGCGCATCGGCTGCGCGAACGTGAACACCGTGTACGCGTCGGTGCTGGCGAAGAAGCGTTTCCGCGACATGACCGGCAACAACATCAACCACTGCAACGACTTCTCCGCGCGCATCTACCGCGACACGATCCTTGCGGCGATGGGGCTGCCTAAGAAGACGGCGTCGGACTGGAAGCCGCGCCGTACCGGGAAGGTGCGCGACTGGTTCGACGGGGGCGTGGCGGAGGGATGGCCGAATGCGTCGTCCACGTTCGGCGGCGACTGGCGCAATACGCAGGACGGCGAGTTTTCGCAGGGTGCGGTGCGCGGGCGCGATGACAATGCGATGCTGGACTTCGCTGCGGAGAGGGCGGTGGATGTTTTGGAGACGAACGTGGTGATTTCGGCGAGAATGGAGTTCCAGCCTCTTATCGAGCCGCCGCTTGCGCCCGCCGATGCGCTTGCGGCCGTGACGGCGGTGTGGGAGGGCGGCGCGACGAACTATTGGGGACTCGTGAAGGGGGGCGATGGAGCGGGCGTCTGGCGGCGCATCCCCGGCTTGCAGGCGAAAGTCGATGTGCCGGTGGAGGTGGAGATCGAGTTCGCGTACGGCGCGTCGGGAACGCGTGTTCAGTACCGGATGGACGGCGAGGCGTCGGAATGGCTTGAAACCGCCGTGGAGAGTGTCAGCGGCGTCGGGGTGAGGGGTGCGCTGCATGCACTGTCGGGAAGGTGTGAAAACCTGGTGCCGTCCAACGGACTGGTCATTCACCTGGCCCGCTCGACTGCGCCCATGCCATGAATCAGAGCGTATCTGCGCAATTCACAGCCGAGCCTTCTGATGATTGGAAACAACTATTTGAAAACAACTTGCCTTTGTCGCGCGGGCGCGGGGCCTTGCGGCTGCTTCGCAGTTCGCGCTTCGCGCTCACCCAACCTGATCGCTTCGCGACAGGCGCATCTACTCGCCCGTGCCCATTTGCCGATCCTCAAACTGTCACGATTCTGAATGTTCAAGGTGCGCCCGCAGGATAATGTTGTTCTTGAAAGTTGTCATGGTTGTTTCCAAATCCCAATGCGCATGGGTGAAAAACGGAGATGCGCCCCAACTGCGACTGAAGCTTTTGAATTACAAGGCTTTGCAAGGGCGGCAGATATTTGGTATCATATATGCGCAACCGGCGGTTCGGAACTGCTCAGTTCCGAACTGAAACGTTCGGCCATGAAGAAAGGAAAAAATGGGAACGCGTATCGTGAAGCGCGACTACGAGGTGTTCTCCGGCCATGCGCTTGAAGGATATTTCCAGGAGGTGTTCATTGAGCAGGGGCGCTATTCCAGAATGGGTGGCTGGTGGGATCGCAGGGGGGAGAACGAGATTGACCTGGTCTGCGAGAATGAGTTCACTGGGGCACTGGACTTCTTCGAGGTGAAACGCCGGCGGCGCGACATCGACATGAAGGCTCTTGAGCGCAAGTCGGAGGCGTTCTTCGCCAAGAATCCGACGATGAAGTCCCGAAAGATATCCTTCGCAGGACTATCGCTCGACGACATCTAAATCTCTATCCGCTCGTTGCTTCAGCAAAAGACGGCGGGGAAATAAAGACTCTGAGGAGATAACGAGATGAACAAAACGATTGTGTTTGGTAAATGGGCGGCTGTGGCGTTGGTTGCGTCCACGGCGGGATCAGTGTTCCGTGCGGACGCCGGCGAAGTCAAGATCAAGGAGGGCGCCATCGTCCTCCCGACGTACGCGCCGGGCGGCTACGACAAGACGCCGCTTTTCTACACGGGGCGCGTCTATCAAGGCGCGCAGGGGAGGGTCTATCCGTACCCGATGCAGGACGTGCTGCACGACGAGAAGATCGACGAGACGTACAAGTACCTGACGCTGGAGAACGACTGGTTCCATGTCGGCATGTTGCCGGAGCATGGCGGACACCTCCTCAACTTCACGGACAAGGCGACGGGCTTCGAGACGTTCTACCGCCAGCACGTCATCAAGCCCGCGCTCATCGGCATGCTCGGCGCGTGGATTTCCGGCGGCGTGGAGTGGAACTTCCCGCACCACCACCGCGCCACGACCGCGATGCCGATCGACTGGCGTTTCACCGCGAACAAGGATGGCACGAAGACGATCTGGTTCGGCGAGACGGAGCTCCGCCGCCGCCTCAAGTGGACGATCGGACTCTCGCTCCTTCCCGACCGCGCCGTGCTGCGGGCGGAGAACGTGTTCATGAACCGCCAGCCGTGGATCGAGTCGATGATCTACTGGGCGAACGTGTC
>CAMIVJ010000385.1 GCA_946401765.1 uncultured bacterium
CGCCGCTTCCTGTCGTCTCGGCGTTCACCGACACCGGCAAGAAGGACCTTGAGTTCGCGGAGAACGCCACGATCAAGGTGAGGAAGGGCGCGCGTGGCGGAAAGGTGATCGCATGGACGGAGGAGACGAAGCCTTCCACCTACGACACTCTCAAGTTCGTGCGCGACCCGTCCGACACGCGCGGCTATTCGGTGAGGAAGCTCGACGACGGCGTCTACATCGTCACTGGCATGGCGCTGGTCATACGGTGAAGCTGAACAGGAAACATACCTGCTGGTAATGGCGATGAAAGCAAACAGCGTGCTGCGGATGGCCGGACCGGTCTTGGCGTCATGGATTGCGCTTGGTGCGGTTGCGGGGGATTCGCCGGTCAGCGTGCGGCTTTCACCGAAGTCGATCTATGCCGTCAACGGCGGAGTGTTCGAGGGATGGGGCACGTCTCTCTGCTGGTGGGCCAACCGCGTGGGATATTCGAATTCGCTGGCGCAGCAGGCGGCCGATGCGTTCTTCGGGCCGAAGGGCCTGCGGCTGAACATCGCGCGCTTCAACATCGGCGGGGGCGACGACCCCTCGCATGCCCATATCAGGCGAACGGATTCCAACATGCCGGGCTACACCGTCTGGAACGGATCGTCGGCAAGGTACGACTGGACTAGGGACGCAAACCAGCGAAACGTCTTGCTGCGCGCCATCAAGGCGTGCGGACGCGATATGATCGTTGAGATGTTCTCCAATTCGCCGCCCTACTACATGACGGAATCAGGATGCTCATCCGGCGGACGAGATCCGAAGCGGAACAACCTTCGCGCCGACCAGTACGACGATTTCGCCGAGTATCTAGCCGAGGTATGCCGCCACTATCGCCGCACATGGGGTGTGAAGGTGCAGAGCATCGAGCCGTTCAACGAGCCGTTCACTGACTACTGGCGCGCGGGTAGCGCCAAGCAGGAGGGCTGTCATTTCGACCTTGGTGTTTCAGAGTCCAACATGATCCTCGAACTGCAGAAATCCATGCGGAAGCGCGGGCTGGGAGACGTGCAGATCGTCGCGTCAGACGAGACCTCGATAGACACGCAGATCAACGCATTCAACGAGCTCTCCGGCGATGCCAAGGCCGCGATCTCCCGCATCGACACGCACACCTACGGCGGCTCCAGACGCACCGAGCTGCGCGACCTTGCGCTTTCCGCCGGCAAGAACCTCTGGATGAGCGAGGTTGACGGGGGATCCACGGCCGGCCGAGACGCCGGCGAGATGGGCGCGGCCCTCTGGCTCGCCGCGCGCATCAATGCCGACATGAACGGACTGAATCCTTCCGCATGGATCATCTGGCAAGTCATAGACACCCACATCTCCCGTGCAGGCATGAACGGCAGGAAGGACATGGGCATGGTCAACACGCGCGGCGGCTACTGGGGATGCGCCGTCGCGGATCATGACAACTGCACCATCATCTTCACAAAGAAATACTACGCCTTCGGCCAGTACACGCGCTACATCCGCCCGGGCATGGTCATGCTTCAGACAGGCGGCGCAGCTGTGGCGGCCTACGATTCAAAAGGCGGGCGGAGCGTGGTGGTAGTATGCAACACGAAAGGCAGACCGGTAGAGATTTCAATCGATCTATCTGACTTCAGATCAGTCGGCGCATACGCAAGCGTCATCCGCACCAGCAACACTGAGAACTGGAAGCGGCTCGCCCAGGTCGCCTTGACCGGCAAGAAGCTGAACACCACGCTCGCGGACCACTCCGTCACCACATTCGTCATCGACGGATGCAAGGGCAATGTCAGCAGTCGTTCTTCCAGTGACTGAGACATGTGGGGGACAGTCCCCGTCAAAATCTTTCTACAAAAAGGAGCAAAGGCATGACGACACAAAAAGCACTCTACGCTAAACTCGCAAAGGCATGTCTCGTTGCCACTGTCGCCGCAGGCGTGTTTGCGAACGCCGCCGAGTTCGCCGCGTCCGTATGGCGCGGAGAGACGGCGTATGTCGAAATCCCGAAGGCGCTTCAGGACAAGGCGGTCGCCCTCTCCGCGCGGCGCGCGGAGGATGGTGTTTCTCTGACGCTTCTGCGCTTCGACGAAGTGAAGTACGATCTCATGTCCGAACTCAAGAAAAACGCGAAGGGCAGGGACTACCGCGAAATACTCGGCAAGACGAGCGTCCCCGACGTCTGCCGCGAGTGGAAGCCGGGCGATGCGGCGAAGCCGACGATGATCAAGGTCATCGCCAGTCCCGATGCAAGGCCGGGGAAGTACGATTTGGGGCCTCTTGAACTGAAGGTCATCGACCGCGTGCTACCGCCGGCGAAGGACTGGAAATACTTCCTCGACCTGTGGCAGCACCCGTGGGCGGTTTCGCGCTACTTTGGCGTGAAGCCGTTCTCGCAGGAACACTACGCGAAAATGGAGCCCATCTACCGCGCGCTCGCCGACTGCGGCTGCAAGGCACTGACCGTTACGCTGCTCGATCTGCCCTGGAACCACCAATGCTACGACGGCTACTATACGATGATCGGCAGGGTCAAGAAATCCGACGGGACATGGGCATTCGACTACAAGATCTTCGACGAATACGTGGCGTTCGGCCGCAAGTGCGGCATAGGGCCGGACATCGCCTGCTATTCGATGTGCCCCTGGCGCTACATGATGACATGGAAGGACGAGAGCGGGGAGCAGCATCGCGTCAAGATGCTTCCCGGAACGACGGAATTCGAGGACTACTGGGGCTCGTTTCTCGTGGATTTCGCCAAGCATCTCAAAGAAAAGGGCTGGTTTGAGGATGCCTACATCGCGATGGACGAGCGCAGTCCGGATGACGTCCGCAAGATTGCCACTCTTATTCAAGCCAAGGCGCCGGGGCTGAAGATCTCGGCCTGCGGCAAGACAAAGCCCTCGGCCTTTGACGGCATCAAGATCGAGAACTTCTGCCTGGGCCTTATCCACCTTCGCTCGAACTTCCTGCCCGAACTCCAGCCGCGCCGCGAAAAGGGCTTCAAGACGACGTTCTACGTCTGCGGCTCTGCGAAAACGCCCAATACGTTCATGTTCAACAACTTGGACGAGGGATACTGGCTTGGCGCGTATCCGGTGATGATCGGCTTTGACGGTTTCCTCCGCTGGGCGGCGAATTCGTGGTCGAAGGACCCGTATGACGATGCCTCCTACAAAACCGAATCCTGCTGGGTCCCTGGGGACATCTACCTCATCTATCCGGGCGGCGAATTGTCGGCGCGCCTCATCGCGCTTCGCGCAGGAGTGGTCGCAGCCGAGAAGATGCGTATCCTCTGCGAACAGGAAGGCGAGCGCGGCAAAAAGGCGGCGGAGACCGTCAAGCGCCTCGCCGCCCCATACGGTTTCCGCGCCGCAGTGCGCGGCTTCCGCAGCACAGACCCATGCAAGCTCGACTTCGCCGCTTTCCGCCGCGGCGTCGAGGA
>CAMIVJ010000386.1 GCA_946401765.1 uncultured bacterium
CGCTGCACCTTCCCAGCAACGCGCCGTCCTTTCCGAAGAACTTCACCTTCACGTCAAACTCGAACGGCAGCGCCTTCCCGGAAGATGGCTTAACTAGCTTCACCGACCAGTACACCTTCTGCTGTTTCTCAGAAAGCGGAATGCTCTTCACAAGCCGCACCGTACCATGCGGGTTGGATGCCACACGGAAGAGTCCCTGCACACGCTCCGCACTCTGCCCCTCAGAACGCTCGAACGACGCCATCCATCCCTCGGCCAGCGAACGCGACGTCGTGAAGCCGATCTCATCCGCCGATTGATTATGCGCGGATCGTTCCTGCGCTGGCCTACTGGCGGCAGCCACCTGCGCCGATTCTTGATCGCGCGGCTTGCGCGCCGAATGGACGCCCCACGCAATCACGAACACCAACACAAGCAGAAGCGCAGTCGCCAAAGCCACAACCTGCATCTTCACGCGCGAAGCGCCCCTCGCCTCGCCTGCGCCAGTCGCTACAAGCGGCTTCGGCTGCTGGTCCACAGCCTCGGAAGCACCGTTCTGACGCGGCTTCACAACAAGTCGTCTCTTTGCGCCGGCCGCCTGATGTCCAGAACCCTGCTGAGGAGTCTCGTTTGCGAAGTTTGTCGCCCTACGCACCTCGTGGCCCTGGCGCTCCTTCTCTCTTGCGCGCATCCACGGCGCCTCGTCTAGTCCCTTGCCGTGCATCTTCTCGCTGTATGCCTCAAGGTCGAACGGGAGCGAGCGGAAGAAAACCGTACGCGAGCAGTCGTCGTATATGCAGTAGAAGCTGCGGCACACGCCCGTGCGCGGGTATCCCACGCTGCCCACGTTCACGAGGTAGCGCTTACCAGGCTCAAGCATGAAGTCGGCCGGCTCTAGTGCATGCGGAACACCGCTTTCGCCGAGAACGAATATGCCGGGCTTGTGGGAATGGCCCACGAAGAGAAGCTGCTCAGGTCGCTCCTTCCACGAGGGAAGCGCATCCTCGGCTTCAAGCACGTAGCCGAAGTTCTTCGGATCGGAGAACTCGCCGTGGGCGCAGGCGAAGGCGCCTACCGACGGATCGGGACCTCCCCCGCCGAATTCGCACACGTGCGGCAGATGGCGCAGCCAGTCTATCGCCTCCTGCGAGAGGGCGGCGCGGTGGCGAGCAACGGCAGCAGCAGCGAACGTGGAGAAGTCGTCCACTGGAAAGCGGTTCGACACGGCGTCGTCATGGTTTCCGGCAAGGCACACGTGCGCCCTGCGGTACACTAGCTCGAGGGTGGAGACTGGATCGGGACCGTATCCAAGCACGTCGCCGAGGCAGACGATCCGTTCGGCATGCGCGTCTGCGGCGTCCGTGAGGACCGCCCGCAGGGCGGCCTCGTTGGCGTGGACGTCGGAGATGATCGCGTAGCGCACGGACGTTGCCTCCTATGCCGTCAGAGCGCGCTGCCCGGCACGAACGTTCCCACGTCGCGCCCGGAGAATATGGCGGTGAGCACGTGCGGACGCACAGCGTTGGCTATCACAACGTTCGCGCCGCCCTTCGCGGCGTTCGCCACTGCCTTGAGCTTCGAATCCATGCCCCCGCGAGAGAGACTGCCCTTTTCGTCCGCCTTCACGAGCTTGAGAGCGTCGCGCACCTTGCCAATCGCGGGCACGCGGCGCCCTTCGGCGTCGAGAAGGCCGTCCACAGTGGTGAGCAGCACCAGCGCGTCGGCATGCACCAGCTTGACGATGAGGGACGACAACCAGTCGTTGTCGCCGAAGGTGAGATCCTTCACCTCTTCGTCGGCAACGATGTCGTTCTCGTTTATTACGGGCACGATGCCGGCGCGCACCAGATGGTCGAGCGAGCGGCGCAGGTTCGCAACGCGCCTGCGGTCGGCGAAGTCGGAGTGCGTGAGCAGCACCTGGCCAACCTGCACGCCGCGCGCGGCGAATAGCTTCTCGTACTCCGAGATGAACCGCGCCTGCCCAACGGCCGCGCACATCTGCACGTCGGCGACGTCTGCAGGACGTGCCTTGAGGCCAAGCGCCTCCACGCCTGCGGCCACAGCGCCTGACGACACGAAGAGCACCTCCATGCCGAGAGCGCGCAGCTCGCACACGCCGTTCACCACGCGCCTGAGCGCTCCGTAGTCGGGCCGGCCGGACTTCTTGGCGATGGAGTGCGTTCCCACCTTCACCACCACGCGCCGGGCGTCCTTCAGCACCGCGCGCTCTTTAATGAGACTTTCAATGCCTTTCATCGCGTCTTGACTTGTCTGAGACTGTTTCCTACATCAGATTTCATTCACGCCCGCAATAAGCGTAAGCGTTGTGCCGCCGAACACGAACTCGCCCGGAACCGGCGTGACCACGCGCCCGCGCGCCTTGCCGTCCTTGAAAGTGAGATCGACTTCGATCATCTTGCCGCTCGGGTGCGGGTACGACGCCTTCACGCTCTTGAGCGCGCCCGGCTGAGGCGCCACTCGCACCTTCTCGAAGAACGGCGCCGCGCTGCGGATTCCTGCCACGCCAGTGCGCAGGAACCAGAGCGGATGCGCGCCCCATGCATGACAGTCGCTGCGCGCGTCGTGTCCGGGATACTCGGGCGACTCAAGCGTCGTGGTGGCGCCGATGTTCACGTAGCCCTTCCAGAGGTCGAGGCGATTTAGGAAGAGATCCGGCCGACCAAACTTGAAGTACGTCTCGAAGAGGTAGTACGAGAAGTACACAGTTGTGCGATGGAGGTTCTTCTCGGTGATGAGGCGCTCGAATAGGGCGCGGGCGCGCTCGCCCTCGAAGACGTCCGTGAGGAGCGCGAGGCACTGCGCGTGCTCGGCGAACGACTTGCGCGCGGCATCCGAGGCGAAGAGGCCGCGTCCCTCGTCGAAGAACGCCTTGACGATGGCGGGCTTGAGACGCTTGGCCTTCTCGCGCCAGTGCGCGGCGAGGTGGCGATTGCCGAACGCATCCTCGACGCGGGCGGCGCCCTGGAGGGCGGCGAGGTAGAAGAGGTTCATCTCGGCATTGGCGCCGCCGTTGCGCGAGCCGGGGGCCCAGCCGCCTGCCCATTCGCTGCTCGGCACCCAGTCCATGAACGACCAGCCTGGAAGCTTCTCGAGAACGCCGTCGGGGCGCTCGTAGAGCTCGAAGCCGCTCAGCGTGTCGCGCATGCCGGGGAGGCGCGCGCGCAGCCATTCGCGGTTGGAGTGGTTCATGATGTAGTCGGCGTACATGCCGAGGTAGCAGAGTGTGTACGCGGCGCCCTCCTGCGTGCCCACGGTCGGGAAGTTGAACGGCACGTTGCCGTCGTCGCGGCGGTTGATGTCGTAGATCTCGATGGCGCGGCGGATGATCGCGTCGTCGGACGTCATCGCGGAGATCACGTTCAACTGCACGCGCGTGTCGCCGGGATACATCTGCTGCTCGTAGAACGGGCAGTCGAAGAGCATCTCGTGGCAGCACATCT
>CAMIVJ010000387.1 GCA_946401765.1 uncultured bacterium
ACGCCGCCGTAGAAGTTCCACGAGTGGTTGCAGCCGTGGCCCCAGGCCGCGTTGTGGCCGCGGGCACCCTCGCGCATGTTCGAGTCGAAGATGTAGTCGCTGTACGCCACGTAGCCCGTGATCTCCACGCCCTTGGCGACGCTCCACGTGAGCTCGCCCTTGACGGTGGTATCCATGATGCCGCCATGGTCAAGGGCGCGGCCGTGCTTGACGAAGTCGTAGTGGCGCACGCGCGATGTGTTGCCGAAGCCCTGGCCGACGGAGGGACGGAACTTGAGTACCGGGTCGTCGTCCTCGTTCCTGCCGTCGATGAGCGGGAAGTCGTGGCCAAGATCGAGGTTCACGTAGGTGCCTTCGTCCGCCATGATGTCACGCTCGATCGCGAGCGTGGGCTCGACAATCGAGAAGATGCCGTCGGAGAGGCCGAGCTCGAGGTTGAGGTACTGCGTGTCGTCCATGCAGCGGCCGTCGTCGTGGTAGCGGCGGAAATACTCGTAGATGTAGTTGAAGTCAACGGAGAGCTTGCCGAACTCCTCGCTTAGCTCGAACTCGTGCGCAAGGCCCACGATCGCGTCGAACGTGGAGCGCTTGCCCGTGCGCCGGCCGTAGCCGCCGCGCTTGCCGTTCGTCTTCGTGACGTCGTAGATAGCCTCTGCGCTGAGATAGAACCAGTCGAAGAACGTCGCCTTCACGCTCGGGGTGAGGATCGGGTCGCGCCCGTCGATCACGCCATACGTCATGTAGCGCGAGTCGAGCTGCGCGCCCGCCTCGAACGCGACGATCTGCGTCTCTCCGTACGAGATTCCATCGCCTGGCGCCCAGGCCAGCTCCGCGCTTTCAGCCTTTTCCTGCGCAACGGCCGCAAGGCCCGCCGCCACGGCGGCTGCAAACGTCATCATCTTCTTCATGTGCATGTACTCTTTTTCCTTTCTCTACCGCACTTGTCAGCGGCTGTTTTTAGTTTAACAAAAGACTTCTAGGTGGTCAAGCGTGCTTGCCGCCTCGTTCGTCCTCGCGGCCGCACCCGCAGCAGCAGGTGCATTCGTCTCGCGTACGGCCGCAGGAGCACGGCGCGCCCTTTCTCAGGCTTCGCCAAGCGGCGAAGATCGCAAGAGCGACTATGGCCACAAGGACGATTATCGAAGGCACGCTCACGCTACGCCGCCTTTCTTGCGGGACGGAATATCATCCACAGGCAGAAGAGATCCACGAGTATCGCCACCGCGGTCCACACTCCGAACCCGCCGCCCGCCATCAGCATTCCGATCTGGTATGCGGATAGCGCAAGCGTGTAGCCCACGAACAGCTGGAATCCCATCGCGAACCATCCCCACGCCTTCGATCCCATCTCGCGGAACGTCACCGCGATCGCCACCATGCACGGCGGCACGAAGAGGTTGAACAGCATGAACGAGAACGCCGCAAGCTTCGGGAAGTCGCTGAGCGACGCGAAGAGCCACCTGATGTGCGTGGCCGTGGCGTCGCCTGGCATGTTCGCCGCCACAAGGCCCAGCGTTGCAGTGGCCTGCTCCTTCGCGATCTCGGCCGAGACGGACGCCGCGGCGCCCTGCCACGAACCGAACCCGAGCGGCGCGAAGAGCCACGCGATCCATCCGCCAACCGTCGCGAGTATCGACTTGTCGATCTCCTCGTCGCCGAGAAGCGACAGCGAGAAGTCGAAGTGCATTATGAACCAGAGGAACACGCACGCGGGGAAGATGATGAGCCCCGCCTTCAGCATATACCCCTTCACGCGCGTCCACGTGTGGCGCCAGATGCCGGTGAGCGTGGGCATGTGGTAGGCGGGCAGCTCCATCACGAACGGAGCGGCCTCGCCGGCGAACGCGCGCGACTTCTTGAGCGCGATTCCGCCCAGCACGATTATCGCGATTCCGATGACGTCCATAAGAGGCGCCACGTACCACATCTCGCGGAAGAACAACGCCGCGAACATGGCGATGATCACCGTCTTCGCGCCGCACGGGATGAACGTGGCGAGGATTATCGTCATGCGCCTGTCGCGCTCGCTCTCGATCGTGCGCGCCGCCATCACGGCCGGCACGCCGCAGCCCTTGCCCACGATCATCGGGATGAACGACTTGCCGGAGAGGCCGAACTTTCTGAAGAGACGGTCCATGATGAACGCCACGCGCGCCATGTATCCGCAGTCCTCGAGGAACGCGAGGAAGAGGAACACTATGCAGATCACGGGCACGAAGCCGAGCACCGTAGCCACGCCGCCCCACGCGCCGTCCACCACAAGGCTCTTCACCGTCTCGCCAATGCCCGCCTTCTCAAGCGCCCCGCCTATGAGCGCGGTAAGGCCAGGCACGAACACGCCGTAGTCGGAGGGCTCGACCTCTGGCACGCCCTTGGACGCCTTGTACATCGCCCAGTCGCACTTCCACTTCGCCTCGTGCCCGCAGCAGCCGCACTCGCCAGGCGCCTTGCCGTTCGCCGCGACTACCGCCGGCAGCAGCGCCTCGTCAAGAACCTCGAACTCGGACTCCTCGAACAGCGACTTCGGCACGTACGTCTTGCCAGCCGCCTTCGCGGCGGCGCGCGCCTCGGCGGACGCCTTGCGCCACTCATTCTCGGCCTTGTCGTTGAACTCCTCAAGCGCCTTCCCGTACGCGCCCTTGCCGTGCTTGGCATCGTAGGCGGCGATGTACGCGTCGCGCCACTTAGCCACCTTCGCGCAGTGTTCGCAGGCCTCCTTGGCCTCGCCTTCGTCGTTCTTGCATTCGTCGCAGAGGTGGTCCTTGTCGGCCTCGCGGGCCAGCGAACATGCACCTGGCGCGTGTTCGCACTTCTCCACCTTGACGAGCCCGTCCTTGCCCACGGAGACTACGCCCTCAACCGGCTCGCCCGTCTCCTCGTCGTCGTCCAGCTTCACCTCGGCCGTGACCGTCGCCGCAATCTTCTCGTCGATCTCGGCGTCGCCCAGCTCCTTCATCTCCTCAAAGCCGGCCTTGCCCTTGTTCGCCTCGTTGTAGGCCTCCACGTAGGCGGCCTCCCACGCCTCGATGTTCTTTTCGTGCGGAGCGTAGAACTCCTGCGCGGCCTCGTAGTCCATCTCTTTGTAGGGACCATCCTTCTTGCATTCGTGCGTCGTGAACGGGAGATGCCAGCCGTCCTCGCCGAGGAAGCCGTCGTTGGCCCAGTCGGTGAGGATTGTGCCGGGGCCCTTCTCGGCTACCGCGAGCCACCACATGGCACAGAGCGAGATGATGAAGATGGGCAGCGCGAGGATGCGGTGGGTGACGATCTTGTCGATCTTGTCGGAGAGCGTGGTGGACGCCTTGCGCGGCGAGCGCTTGAACGTTTCGCCCACTATCTTCTGGATGTAGGTGTAGCGCTGCGCTGTGATGATCGACTCAGCGTCGTCGTCCATCTCCTTCTCGCAGTCCTTGATGTGGTCCTCCACGTGCGAGA
>CAMIVJ010000388.1 GCA_946401765.1 uncultured bacterium
AAGGCCGCAAGAGGTCAGGTAGATATCGCGCTTATGGTCATGCCGTTTGGTGTCCTCATGAATCTCACCGTCCAACTCCACGACAAGCTTGCATTCGTCGCAGTAGAAATCCAGCACATAGTCGCCATATTGATGTTGCCGTCTAAATTTCAAGCCCATAAACCGCCTGTCGCGAACCAGTTCCCAGAACAGCTTTTCGGCAGGCGTCTGCTGCGCACGCAGTTCGCGGGCCCTCTTCAGCAATCCTGAGAAATCGTATCCACCGCGATAATTCGCGGCCCTCACCCCTAACCCTCTCCCAGAGGGAGAGGGAGCGAACTTTTCTGTATTCTCACCTGCCCCCTCTCCCAAAGGGCGAGGGGAGGATGGTCTAGTCGTCATGTCTCCACTCCCCTCTCCCTCTGGGAGAGGGGCCGGGGGTGAGGGTTGACCGGCGCAAGCCCGATCAATGGGTTGACCGGGCTTGCCCCGGTCAATGAACCACAGGACGCACGGGACCGTCCGCGTGTAGAAGAAGTTCGAGCGGATGGAGACCATCACATCGACATCGCCCGTCTCGATCAGCTTCTGGCGCACGAGCGCGTCACCGCGTCCCGCCGATTCCGCGCCTGCCGCCATCACGAATCCGGCGCGACCATGATCGTTCAGGTAGCTGTAGAAGTAGCTGATCCAGACATAGTTCCCGTTCGAGACCTTGCCTTTGTCATTCACGCTCGGGAGCCCGAACGGGAGCCGTGGATCGTTCTTGATCTTATCCGCATCGATTTCATCGACGTTGAACGGCGGATTCGCCATCACGAAATCGGCCTTGCCGATCAGCTCGTGCGGGTCTTCGTAATAGGTGATCGCCTTTTTGATGTCGCCTTCCAGACCATGGACGGCCAGGTTCATCTTCGCCAGACGGATCGTCGTCGCGTTCTTCTCCATCCCGAAGAAGGTCAGCTTCTCCGTGGGGTTCCCGTTCTGACGCTCGACGACGCGGGCGGACTGCACGAACATGCCGCCCGATCCGCAGGCCGGATCAAGCACGATGCCGGAATCGGTCTCAAGCACCTTGGCGATGAACGAGACGAGCGAAACAGGCGTGAAGAACTCGCCGCCGTCGTGCGCCTTGGTACCGGCGAACTGCGTGAGGAAGTATTCGTAGATGCGCCCGAACACGTCGCCCGACATTTTCTTCAGCTCTTCCGGGTTCAGCTTGCGCAGAAGCTGTCCGAGAATCTCGTTGTCCAGCTCGTTGTATTCCTCCTTCGGCAGAACGCCCTTCAGCGACTCGTAGTCCGCCTCGATGGACTCCATCGCGCCGATAATGGCCTCGGCGCGGTTGGCGGAATCCGGCAGCGAGACAAGATAGTCGAACTGCGCTTCCGGACGGAGGAACACGGCGCCCTTTGCGGAGAAGTCCTCCTTCGTCGGCTCGCGCGTCTTGCCACCCCGCGACGGCAACGACTTGACCACCTCGTCCTTCACCGCCAGATAGCGGCTGTAGGCATGGCGAAGGAAGATAAGCCCCATCACGGGCATGAAAAACTCGTTCGCGGCGAAATTGGAATTCGCCCGCAGCGTATCCGCCGCGCTCCAAAGCCGCTTCTCAATTGCCTCTATATGCTCAAGCTGTGCCATGTGCATATTATATCATTTTTCCAGCATCAGAAGGCTTAGAAAACATTGGAAATAGGCAAATAGGCAGTACAAACAAGTAATGTAACACGGCACGGCAGGATGGAACAATCAATGCACGGAGAGCTCGTTGGCGTCGGGCTCGCGCACCTTCCACGGGAACGCGCCCAGCTCCACGAGGGCCTCGCCCACGAGGAAGAGCGAGCCGCACACCACGAGCGAGCCGCCGCACGACTGCGCCCAGGCGACTGCGCGCGCGAGCGCCTCGGGAAGGTTCCTGCATGCATGGGCCGCCGTGAAGCCGGAGAGATGCATGCGCTCAGCAACGGACTCCGGGTCGAGCGAGCGCGCGTTGCGGATCGGCGTGGCCCAGCCGTGAGTGGCGATCGCGCTCATGATGCGCAGATGCGCAAGCACGTCCTTGTCGCCGCAGAATCCGGCCACCATTCCCACTGGACCGTGCATGCCGAGGCCCATGTGGCGCAGCGAGTCGCGCAGGGCCACCGCGCCGTCGGGATTGTGCGCGCCGTCGAGGTAGATCGTCACGCCGTCCGCATCCACTCGCTGGCAGCGGCCGGGCCACGTGACCTGCGAGAGCCCCTTTACGACGGCGTGGTCTGGGATGTCGAAGCCGGCGTAGCGCACAAGCGCGTCGATGGCGGCCAGCGAGGTCATCGCGTTCTCCACCTGATACGCGCCCTGCAGAGCGAAGCGGACAGGAGGCAGCTTGCGTGTGCCGGTGGTGAGGGTGAGAGGATCCATCCGCAGGAGCGACACGTGATCGTCGGCCGAGATGAACGGACAGCCGTTTAGCGAGGCGGCGCGCGCCACCACGTCGCGCGCGGCGACGGGCATCGCGCCGCACACCACTGGGCGCCCCTCCTTCACGATTCCCGCCTTCTCCTCGGCGATCATCGCGTGCGTGGTGCCAAGCCAGTCGCAGTGGTCGAGGCCAATGCGCGTGATCACGGAGACAAGCGTCGTGGCGACCACGTTCGTCGCGTCGTAGCGTCCGCCAAGGCCAGTCTCAAGCACCACCACGTCCACGCCCGCCTCCGCGTAGAACGCGAACGCGACGGCGGTGAGCGCCTCGAAGAATGTGGTCTCGATTCCGCGTTCGCGCTCAAGGCGCTCCACAACGTCCATCACCCGCGCCACCACAGGTTCCAGCGCCTCGTCGCTCGCCGCCTCTCCGTTCAGGAAGAAGCGCTCGTTCACCGTCACGAGATGCGGCGACGTGTATCTGCCCACGCGGTATCCCGCCGCGCGCAGCACCTCGTCGATTATCGCGCACGTGGCGCCCTTCCCGTTCGTGCCGGCAACATGCACGAAGCGCAGGGCATCCTGCGGATCGCCGAGCTCCTTCAGAACGGCGCGCATAACGTCGAGTCCGGGACGCATCCCGAAACGCCGGCGATCCATTATCTTTCCAAGTCTTGAACCTTCTTGCAGCTCCATCACAAACCTCCCTTGCGGTCTACCGCCCCGCCCATCTGGCCACCGCCACCGCTCCAAACGCGGTCAACGCGTATCCCGCGAGAATCACCCAAAGCACCCAGTCGCTGAGCAGCACCTTCTCGGGCCGCCCCACGTCGTCCTGCCTTCCGCGTCCATACACCAGCGCCAGATACCTCCCCACCCCCAGCGCCACGAACGCCGCGGTGAACACAAGCCCTCTCGTGCCGAACCTCACCACGGTGTCTGGCGCGAGCGTGTAGCCCGAGTACACTCCCACCGTGACCACGGCAGTCGCCACGATCAGCGCATCAAGCGCCACAGGATGGTAGATTTTGAGCAC
>CAMIVJ010000389.1 GCA_946401765.1 uncultured bacterium
CGAAGATCCTCGCCGCCTCGCCCTACAGCCGCTGCGTGTTCGCGTGCGACAACGACCAGCCGGAGCAGTACGCCGCTGCGCTGCGCTTCGAGAACGGGGTCTCCGTCGCGTTCTCCTACGAGGCGCTCTCGCCCGTGGGGCAGCGCCGCACTCGCATCATCGGCACGAAGGGCATGATCGAGGGCGGGGGAACCGGTTTCCGCCTTACGGAGCTCGCGACCGGAAAGAGTTGGGACTGGAGCATGAAGATCCAGGACGTCCCCGGCTACGAGCAGCAGGGGCACGGCGGCGGCGACTACCGACTTGTGCGAGACTTCCTGACGGCGGTGGACAGGCGCGATCCGTCCCTGCTCACGTCGTCCCTCGAGGCGAGCGTGGAGAGCCATCTTATAGGCTTCGCTTGCGAGGAAAGCCGCCGCATGGGAAAGAAAGTCCGGTTGCACGGATAGGCAGTATTCCCGCCGATAGGCAAGGGCGATGCTTGAACCCACCTGGGGCGTGAAGCCACAAGTCCAAGAACAGGAGAGGCATGATATGCAGAGTTCTACAATTCACCGCGCCATGTGCAAGGCCAGGAAAGAGTCAGTGAGACGTTTGGTCTGCATTTTGACGGTTGCCGCGCTGGCTGCGTCGGCGTGGGCGGCGGAACAGCGCTGGCGCGACGACCTGTGGCTCGGGCGCGGCGGGTTCTGGCGCGCGCGCGTGGGCGTGACGGTGGAGAACACGTCTGACGAGGCGTGGGAGGGTCGGAGCGTGTCCGTGCCGCTCGCGAAGCTGCCGCTTGCCGGCGCGCGCGTGGAGGAGCTGCGCCTCGTGGACGCGCGCGGCGTGCAGCTGGAGTACGGCGTGTGGGACGGACAGTCCGCGCGCGTCACCGAGGGCCCCGTGCCGCCCGACGGCACGTTCGTGATCCCCGTGGTGTGCGCCGCGCACGGCACCGCCGGGTTCCAGATCTACTACGACAACCCGTCGGCGTGGGGCCTCGCGGATTTCTGGAAGGAGCGTCCCGTGGCGCACCAGGCGGGGCCGAAGGTGGCGGTGGGCGCGGCGGAGCGCCTGGACGCGCGAGAGATCGGCGCGGACGCGCCGTGGCTCGCCGCGAAGCCGGGCGAGGGCGCGTGGCAGTACCGCGTGCCCGTGCGCCTGGCGAACTTCACGGCCGAGACGCGGTTCCGGGCGCTGGGCGCGTGCCCGCTAGTCGCGGCGCTGCGCGCCACGCGGGCCGCCGAGTACGCGTTCACGCTCAACGGAAACGCGCTGCGCACGTGCCGTCTCGGCGACCAGCTGCTCTTCAGCTGCGACCTGCCGGCGCGGAGCATCTCCACGTTCTACCTCTACGTGCGGCGCGGACGCGGCGGCGCGGAGACGAAGCCGGAGGAGCTGAAGAGCGCGCTCGGCAGCGAGATTCCGTCCGACCAGGTGCTTGTGAAGCGCCCGAGCCTAGGCAACGTCGATGTGTTCGAGGAGCTGCTGAACGGCCCGGCGAACCTCGTGCGCAATCCGGGCTGGGAGGCGGGCGCGACGGACTGGATCAGCGGCACGGGCAATCCCGGCGGCATCCGCTACGAGGTGGTGGCGGAAGGCGGACGTTTCGGGAAGGCGTTCGCGAAGACGGTGATTCCGCGCACGGTGCGTCCGAACTGGAACGGCTGGCGGCAGTCGGTGAAGGTGAAGCCCGGCCGCACGTACCTCTACGGCGCTTTCATCAGCGGCGACGACCTGCAAACCGCCGCGACCGTTCACGTGCACCAGCGCACGGCGAAGGGTGCGCTCGCGCGCGGCGGAATGATCTCCGCCGGACGCGGCGTGAACGGCACGGCGCCGTGGACGCCGGTGTTCGGCACGGCGCGCGCGACGGATGACGCCGACTGCTTTGACTTGCATCTTACGATGAACGGCGCGGGCACGGTGGCGTACGACGGCGTGCTGGTGGCCGAATACACGGCGGCGCGCACGGGCGACCCCGAGTTCCCGGCGGCCGCAGAGGGCGGTGCGCCGCTGCGCGTCGCGCAGGTGGATCCCGTGGTGAAGGTGTTTCGCGAGACGCCCGTCGAGGAAGCGGACGGCGCCGCGTTCGCCGTCTCCCTCGCGCGCAACGAGACGGAGCCCCTGCAGCTGGCCGTGCGCACGGCGCGCGCAGTGGCCGACCTCAAGGCGCAGGTGGAGCTGCCAGCGCCGCTGAAGGCCGAGGTGGGGCGCGTGCGCCATGTGCCCGTGGACCATCCCACGGCGTACTACAGCTGCACCACGCCCGCATGGGAGCTGCGCTACCCGCGGAACGGCGGCTCCTCCGACGGATGGAGCGGCTGGTGGCCGGACCCGATAGACCCCGTGGCGGGCGGGCCCGCCCCCGCGAACGAGACGCAGGCGTTCTGGATCAACGTGACGGCGGGCGCCGACGTGCCGCCCGGCACGTACAAGGGGAAGATCACGTGGATGGCGGACGGCGCGGCGGTGCGCACCGACGCGTTCTCGGTGAAGGTGTGGAACTTCGCGCTTGAAGCGCGGCCGTCTTTCCCCGCGATCTACGACCTGCGCGTCGGCGACCGGTGGAAGGTCCTCGGCGCGACGCCCGCCGAGCGGCGCGAGAGGCTGTGGGCGTTGCTTGCGGAGAAGAAGTGCTGCCCGGACCGTCTGGGCGTCGAGGTGAAGTTCGCGAAGGGTGCGGACGGCACGGTGACGGCCGACTTCACGGAGTACGACGCCGTCGCCGCGCGCTACTTCGACCACTACCGCTTCCCCGTCTCCTACATGCCGGGCTGCTTCTACTGCTTTGGCTGGGCGATGCCGCCGAAGCCGTTCCTCGGCGAGAATCCATACGAGGGGGCGTGGCCGTACGAGGGCGCGGACTGGACGAAGCTGCGCCCGGCCTACAAGAACCTCTACCAGCAGGCGCTGCGCCTCTACTGGAACCACGTCAAGGAGAAGGGATGGGCGCAAAAGCTCGTCCTCTACATCTCAGACGAGCCGCACTTCTACCGCGCGAACGTGGTCCAGCAGATGAAGGCGTGCTGCGCGATGATCCACGAAGTCGACCCGAAGATCCAGATCTACTCGAGCACGTGGCGGCACTGTCCCGCCTGGAACGACTCGCTCGACGTGTGGGGCGTGGGGCACTACGGCTGCTTCCCCGTGGACGAGATGCGGGCGCGCGTGAAGGCGGGAAGCCGGATATGGTGGACGACGGACGGGCAGATGTGCACGGACACGCCGTACTGCGCGGTGGAGCGCCTGCTGCCGCACTACGCGCGCGCGTTCGGCGCGGACGCCTACGAGTTCTGGGGCTGCACGTGGCTCACCTACGATCCGTGGAAGTTCGGCTGGCACGCCTACATACGCCAGTCGGACACTCCCGGCAAGACGTACTGGGTGCGCTACCCGGCGGGCGACGGCTTCCTCATCTATCCGCCGCGC
>CAMIVJ010000390.1 GCA_946401765.1 uncultured bacterium
CCTGTGGGACGGCCTTGGCGCCATCGTGAACAACACGGAGGTGGCGGATGTCTTCAACGCGTCGTTCATCGCGCGCAACATAACGCTCGGCACGAACGCCGTGATCGGCGGCACACATGAATTCAACTTGAAGAACGGCAACTGGGCCGCCACCACGATGACGATGGGTGGGCACTCGATCACGTACACGAACACCACGGTCTATGCCGGCAATGTGACGTACAGCGGCGCCGGCTCGATCATCGTGCCGCAGGGGGCAACGTTGTCGTTCTACGCGCACAACTCGGCTGCGGCGAACTGCAACGTGACGGTGTCCGGCACTCTGAATCTGGACTGTGGAGGATTCACTTCGGTCGGATCGCTCGTGTTCGAGCCCGGCAGCGCCTGCATTCTGAGCGATGCCGCAGGTTCCGGGAGCATCCCCACGACTGTAGTGATGGAGAGGTTTGCCCCGTGCGCCAATTACTCAAACGGTGGAGAGTGCACGCTGACGAGCCCGGTTGTGCAGCTCGGCGACGCTTCGCACCTTGAGCCTACTCTCGATCTCTCGCGCATTGAGGGAGTGTTCGACGGCACGAACACCACGTTCTACTCTGGATCGACCGTGACGGTCGATCTGGGAGACCGGGAGTTTTCGGGAAGCGTTCTTCTGGTGGCTTGGTCGGAGTTGTCCACCGCCGTTTTTGTCGTGGACGATGTGAACAAGGAGCGGCTGGGATTGTTGCCCAGGCCTGATGGACTCTACATCTTCCCCGGAAAGGTGCCTTCGTTCGTCAAGTACGACGTCGAGCACGATCACTGGGCCTTCTACGACGAGGACGTGAATCTGTTCAACGGCGAGTGGACGCTTGGCATGGACTACATGAAGGCGCTGTTCGCGACCGACGGGGAGTTCCAGGCGCTGGCGCAGCACAAGGACGAGATCGATGCCGCCAACGTGTCCGTGTTCCTGCAGGATGACATCACGCTCAATGCCGATGCCGACTGGCGTGCCATTGACTTCGACATGAACGGCAAAACCATTTATCTAATGGGATGGAATCTCCAAGTCCACAAGCCGCAGGGCGTAGGACGCATCACAGCCGGCAATCTAATCTCCAATGGAGGCTTCGAGGACGGTAGTACGGGCTGGGCGTTCGGCGGGAGCAGCGGTACGATTACTGCTTCCGGAAGCGGAGTGACTGCAAACACGTGCAAGGATAAGCCATTTGTTGGCAACCACTGGTGTGTAATTGGAACCGCCAACGATACCGCCGGCGCCACCACTCTGTTCACGGTGTCTCATGCTGGTACCCACTATGTCAGGTTCAGGTATGCGAAGTACGATTCCAATTATGCTGAGTATGGCGTGAACTGCGGAATTGATGGTGTAAACAACATCGTTAAGCATCTTAATGTCAAGCCGTACCCGCAGGGTAATTCGTCACCCATATACAAACGGACGCTGACAGCAGGAACTCACTCGTTTATCTTTGGAAGGTACTATGCCTATATCTTGGTTGACGAGGCGGCGGTAAGTCCCGAAAGTCATCTGACATTCGACATTCCTGAAGGTGAAGAATGCGACATCTCCAACATTGTGCTTGGCAGTACGCAAAACTATTTCTTCGATGGAATAGGGCTTCAAGTGCACAAGACCGGAAAAGGGACACTCGTGATGTCTAAGGCAAATAACCATTTCGGCGGCGACGGAACCACTTCCATGGTTGTCAAGGATGGCCTTGTGAAGAAGGCTAGCGGCGCGACGTGCGGTGGGCAATATTCGCGGATAGTGGTTGAAGACGGCGCGCAGTTCGACCTCAACGGCCGCACTTACCACGACTACAGCTACACGCTCTCCGGCACGGGTTCGGACGGCAGGGGCGCGCTGATCAGTACAGCGGAGATCGACGCTGCGACGGCCTACGCCCAGAACACCGGCATGGCGTTCCTGCGGAATGTCACGCTCGGCGCTGACACCACAATCTACGCCGCCGGCAACATGGGTATGATATTCTACAACTACGACGCCAACACGATGACGATGGGCGGCAACACCGTGACGTACGACGGCACGGGCGAGACGCGAATCTTCGCCGGCAACATGTCGTACTCCGGCGAAGGCAAGATCGTCATCGCCACGAACGGCTGGTTCCAGACGCACATATCGAGCCCGACTGCCGGCGGATGCGCCGTTGATGTGTACGGCCGCTACTGGCAGAACACCGGAAACCTTACGCCGGTCAAGTCGCTTGTGTTCCACGAGGGGTCGAAGTTCCGCGAGCTGAACGCCTCGCCGGCCACGAAGGTGGTGTACGAGACGTACGCGCCGCCTGTGGTCTCGGAGAGCGAAGAGGGATTCCTCACGCAGCCCAAGGTACAGCTCGGCGCCGCAGACCATCTTGAGGTCACACTCGACCTCTCGCGCTTCACCGATACGTACGACGACAGAGAGGAGGGCGCGCTCTCGTTCTACTTCAAGGCCGAAGAGGTGCCGGCGTCCGATTCTGGAACTGGCGATTCCGAGGCGGATGGAGACGAGGAGCCGCAGGATCCGCCGCCGCCGCAAGTGGTGGTGACCGAGGCAACGTCGGTGACTATTGAGATCGGCGACCGTACGGAGGGATTTGGGAAGCCGGCGCTCTTGTGGAAGGAAGCGCCGCCCTATGAGGTGATGTCCAGATTCCGCAGTTCTGCCACGATGAAGAGGCGCGGCATGTTCATCGAGGTGCGCGACGACGGCATCTACTTCGTGACCGGCTTGACGCTCTTCATACGGTGACGCGCGTTGCGGATCTGCCGCACTTATGCAAAAGTTTCTACAGGTACAAAGAAGGAAACTGCTCATGAAAACGGCCAGAAGGTTCCGCGCCGCGCTTTGCTGCGCGTTCGCCGTCTCGCTTTGCGCCGACAGCGCGCTGGCGGATCTGCCGGATGGCTACGTGCAGATGCCGTACGTCAAGGCGAGCGGACAATGTCGGGTGAAGACTGGCCTCACTCCGTCCGGCACCGACAAGGCGGAGCTGACGTTCGAGCTCTCCACCGTGAGCGGCAACCAGAACCTGTGGTGCTCGCGCGCCAGTGGCGCTGGGCAGTTCACCACCTTCATGATTGCGGACAAAGTGCGCTTCGACCGCAACGCCACCCAGACCACCACCACCGGTGCGCTTGTCGCCGCGAAGAAGTACACCGTCACGGCAGACTACGCCACCGGCGCTGGCACGGTGACTGACGCCGATACCGGCGCGGCCGTGACGAGCGTAGAGATGGGGACGGGCGAATACACGCCGGCCTCCGAACTCTGCCTCTTCGCATCGCACTCCAGCAACGTGGAGACGGGGCTGGACAACTTTGGCTCCTGGACGTTCTACTCTTTCAAGCTGCGCGATGCGGACGGCAACCTCCGCTGCGACCTTGTGCCGGCCTGGC
>CAMIVJ010000391.1 GCA_946401765.1 uncultured bacterium
ACGGGGACAGGACTCTCCCGAACTGCCCCAGGCGGCGTACACGCCCGCAGCTCACCGACCCGCCCGCGCGACTTCCTTCAGGCGGCGGAAAGTCCCGGAGCCCACCCGCACCGCCTCGCCCACTATCGAGTTGAACTCGCGTTCGGGGAGTCGGCGCAGCAGCTCGGCGGCAAGCGCCTCGTCGCCGCACGCGAGCGACGAGGCGGCGAAGATGGCGCACGCCACGCGGCGGCGCATCTCGGGCGCACCACGCATCGCCTCGCAGTCCTTGAACCGGCGCACCGCATCGAGCGTCCTCCGGCGCACCTCCGGATCCTCATACGCCCATCCGCGTTCGTCGGCGTCAATCATGCGTCCGTCCTTTCCGTACCGCGCGAAAATCGTCCAGCGTCCGATCACGTAGAACGCGGGCGCCCACGTGTCGTAGCGGTCCGTCTCGAGGGCCTCGTCGAGAAAGCGAGCGAGAAGCCCGCGCGAAGGATCATCGAGCGCGAGGTTCCGCGCGTACGCGCACCAGGCGCGAAGGTCGTCGAAGCAGTGCTCCTGACATCTCTCGAAGCATTGGCGCCCCGCGTCGAGGTCGCCGTGCGAAAGCGCGATCAGGCGCTCCGCCGCGCGGTAGCGCGCGGGCTCGAGCGCGTACGCCTCGGCGAAGAGCCTCGCCGCCGCGGCGCAGTTCTCGTCGTGCTCGGCCGCAGCCCGGGGCCAGGCCTTCGCGCGGCTCATGCACGAAGCCATGGCCGCGCACTCCGAGGCGCGGACCATCTTTCCGAGCCACGCGTCTAGCGAAGCGAGGAAGCGGGCGTCCTTCGCGCCGATGCGCCGCCCCGCCATGTCGCGGAACGGCACCGCGGCCTCGATCAGCTCGAAGGCCCATCCCCGTTCGTAGAGTCCGTCAGAGGCCTCCGCGGCAAACCGCTTCGCGAGCTCCGCGATGCGGTCGAGGTCGTGCGGGAACTCGCCGCCGCCCATGGACCACATCTTCTTCTGGCGGTGAACCTCGCCCGCGAGCGCGAGAAGCTGCGGCGACGACGCCCTTCCCGGCTCGCCCATGTGCGGCATCTCCGCCGCCACAAGCGCATCCATCCTCTCCAGCCTCTCCTTCGGCCACGCGACGTCGTAGCAGTAGTAGGCCGCCTGGCGCTCGGCGAACTTCGCGAGCGCGTCCCTCGCCTCGGCGTCCATCGCGCGGAACGGCGCGAGCAGCACGGTGCGGAAGGAATCGTCCATCCAGCGGCGAAAGCTATCCCACGACGGCGCCTCGGGATTGAGACGCGCCGCGGACGCGTCCTGCGGGCCTCCCGCGCGCGGCCATATGGACGTCGCCGCGGCCGCGCACGCCGCGATCAGAAGCGCCGCGAACGCGGCGCGGATCCTCCAGCGTCTGCGCGCGGGACCTTTGCGCACCGCCTCGGCGACCGGCAGCAGCCTGCCGCCCACGAGGCGCCGCGACTGATCCACCGCGCATAGGCGCGCCATCGCCTTTGACCAGGGGTAGTCGTATTCTTCGAGGAGCGCGAAGTCCTTCGCCGGCGACTCGTGGTTGAACCAGAATCCCGCGATCAGCCGGTACATCAGAACGCCGAGCGCCCAGGCGTCGGCCTCAACGCTCGCAGGCCCGCCGCCCATAAGCCGCTCGGGGGAGAGGTAGCACATCGAGCCAAGGAGCCGCGCCTTCTGCCAGTCGTCGAGATTGTCGGCGAACACCCGGCTCCGCAGCTCGTCGCCGAACACGCCCGCGATGCCGAAGTCGGTGATCACCACGCGCCCGTCGGGACCCACCATCATGTTCTCGAGCTTCACGTCGCCATGCGCCACACCCTGAGAGTGGATGTAGTCGAGGCCCTCGCAGATGTCGGCGAACCACGCCGCGGCCTGCTCCTCGTCAACGCCCTCCCTGCGCATGTCCTCTAGCGACTTCGGCGTGCCGTCGGGCGAGAGCACGAGGTCCATCGCGAGGTAGAGGGCGCCTGTGGATTCGTCCTCCGCGAGCTCGTGCACCGCCACCACCCTGGGATGGCACATGTTCGCGAGGGTGCGTCCCTCCGCGAGGAAGCGTGCCTTCAGCTCGTCCGCGTGGCGCGCGTCGGGCGAGAACACCTTTAGCGCGCGCCTCACGCCAAGCTTCACGTGCTCCGCCTCGTACACGCGCCCCATTCCGCCCCTGCCCAGCGGACGCGTCACGCGGTATCCGCCCAGCATGTCGCCCTCGCTCAATTCGCCGTTCATGCGTAGATCTCCTGCCTCATTCTTCATACATCGCCTCCACCTTCCTGATGCGCGCGTCGATGCGGCACTTCGCCTGCAGCACGTAGCCGCGCCTCACTCCGAGCTCACGGGCCACCTCGCCTGCGGGCCTTCCCTCCACGGCGTACTCCACGTACGCGCGGCGCATCATGGGCGGCAGGGCCGTCTCGTCGAGCACATGCCGCCGGGCGGCATCGCCTGCGGCGGCGCGCCATTGGGCGTCGAACTCCGCGGCGGCGTCCGGACGAAACGCCGGCAGCTTCTCGATGTCCATCTCAAATCTCTGGCCGAGCGAGCGGGACCTCTCGTGGCGGCGCCAGTGCGCGACCTCCCTTCTTATGAGCTTCTTGAGGTATGATCTGAACTTGGCTCCGGGCCGTCTCTCGTACTTGCCGCGCCTGATGGCGTTCACGAGCCTCGTCAGCGCGCACTGGGCCACGTCCTCCGCGTCCGTCTCGCCGACGAACCGTTCCGCGTAGCTCGCCATCGCGGGGAAGTAGAGGTCGAAGAAGCGCTGCCAGTGCGGTCCGCTCACCGACTCCTCGACGTTCGCCATTCCCAGCAGCATCGTTATCTGCGTGGTCACGAATGGTATTCCCCATCGTCCCATCAATCATCTCCATTGATTTCTGCGGCCATTGAGTTGCCACCGGTTTCGGAATTCAGCGGGGACAGTCCCCGCGCCGTGGCGGAGAGAGGACTTCGGACATCGGACGCCGGACTTCCGGACGCAGTGATGCGCGCGGAATTCAACGAGACTGCCCCCCTCTCTTCATCATAAATCGTCCCATGGTCTCGAGGTCGTCCAAAGACAAACTCGATTTTAACTTCATCCCCGTTGGACTTCACTATCCACACTCTGAATACCACCGTTGAAGTGTTCCCGTTCAATGCAATCTCTTTCTCAGGCATGTTAAGTGTCCAATCCCACGATCGTCTGAAATTCCACCTCGGACCTCCGCCTCCGCACACATGCAAGCCAGTTATCATAGCTATCACCATCTCTGAATAGCCCAAGTCATGCCACTCTACATCATGCCGCTCGGGATTGTCAACAGGCAGTCGCTCCTTGCGCCATTCATATATATTGCAAGAGACACTGGTCACTACAAACTCGTATTCGCCCGAAAAATGCAGTTGCCACTCGCG
>CAMIVJ010000392.1 GCA_946401765.1 uncultured bacterium
AACTCGATCACGGGGCCGGCCGACGCCACGCTGACCATCAAGAACAGCGCGGCCAGCCGCACGCGCGGGCTGAACGTGCACGGTCCGATATCGGTGGGCAAGATGGTGATCGCAGAGGAGGGCTGCTACACGCCCGAGGGGTCCGGCTTCACGCTGAACATCCCCAACGGCATCGAGCTGCACGGCGCATTCTCGATGTGGGCCGCTGCAGGCGTTTGGAACGTCGGCGGCATGGTGGCCGTAGGCGACAAGGCGTACGTCGGCAACGACAGCGGCACAAGCTACGTCAGAACGCCTCTGACGGTCTCCGAGGGGGCCACGCTCACGATGGGCGGCGGCCACACCACGCACTACATGGAAACCGTCACGAACAGAGGCGAGATCACGGTGGCGGACGGCAACCACTACATCTACGGAGACCTGGTGAACGAGGGCAATCCCGTGATCAGGACCGGACGCACCATGTACATCTACCCGCCGCTGGTGCAGGGAGACTCCCGTCTCGTCATCTCCGGCGGACAGCCCTACACGTCCGGCCGCAGCGACTGGGGCGACGCCGCGCTCGACATTTCGCTCACCGGCGGCGGATCGTTCGTGATCGGCACGAACAACGATGGATACGGAATGCCGAAGTTCGGAAAGAACAAGCTCTCCATCACTGCGGCGAGCGGGCATTCCGGCACCGTGTATTTCCATCCTTCCACTTCGGCATCCATTGACGGGCTGACGTGCTCCGGCACGATCAGCAAGTTCTTCATGCAGGGGCCTAGCTCCTCCGCGAAAGGCAAGGGACCGATCATCGACGGCCATGCGAACGACATTGTGTTCACGGCCAACAACTTGGAGGTCGGAAACGGCAACGGACGCGGCGAGTGGACCATCACGGGCGAGAACTCGCACATCTCCGTCAAGGGGCTTTACGCCAACTGGATCGGATCGCACTACTACGCGGGCTCGCTGACGTTCAAGGAAGGACTTCTCGAGGTTGGAGCGGACGGCATCAAGGAGGCCTGGACGGATCCGATGCGCACCGTGTTCAACATGGAAAACGGCACGCTTCGTGCGGCGGACAGCTTCAACATCGGCAAGGCCGGCATGACAGCGACGTTCGGCAGCCCCGTGAAGGGCGGCGCGGTGACGTTCGACCTGAACGGCAAGACGGTGAAGTGGGGTACGGGCCTCGCGGGCGCGAGCGACGTCACGCTCACGGGCGCGGGTTCGTTCGCGCCGGACCGCGCCGGCATCCAGGGCATTCCGCTCGGCAAGTGGACGATCGACACGACAAGCGCGGTCGACCTCAGGAACGCGGCCGGCTTTGCAGGCGGCCTCACGCTCGCCGAGAACGCGAACGCCACGCTCGACATCGCCGGCGACACCATGGTCGAATTCGTCGCCTGGACCTGGCACGACAATGCCTGGGACATCATGAAGCCGGTCTTCACCGCCGGGCAGACTATGTCGTCGCATGTCGCAACGTCGTTGACCTACTTCAACCGTCCGGCGTCGAAGATAGTTGACGTGAAGTATGGAAACGGCTCTGGATTCAACTACTTCGGAGAGTTCTACGTGAGCGCCGAGCAGGTCGGCACGTGGTACTTCGCCCAGCGCAACCAGACGCACTTCGGCATCCACATCGACGGAACTGAGCTTTCGCGCCTTGGTCCGAACAAAGGAGGGATATACAACATCAATCTGACGGAGGGCTGGCACAAGTTCATGGTCTCCATCTACACCGGCGAAGCCAACCAGACAATCGGCCCGATGACCGACAGCGGAGATGTGGCGGCGCAGAACGGCATCTGGTTCAAGGTCGGCGGCAGCGGCAACGGCTCCTGGCCGGCGGACTACGCTCCGTTCGACTCCACAACCGTGCCGATGCGCATGCGCCAGCACCTCGGCGCGCGCACGAGCGTGAGATGGCGCAAGTTCATCAACCCCGCGAGCAACCTCGACATCTACGACATGATCGACGAGAGCAAGTACGCGGCCATCGACACCGTTACGAATTCGCTCCAGATCATGCACGTGAAGTACTCTTCGGGCACGAACGCGCCCCTCGGCGGCGCGTGCACGCGCTTCGACGGCTACTTCAAGGTCGAACCCGGGCAGGAGGGCTTCTGGACCTTCCAGGGCAACTTCGACGATCAGATCTCGCTCGACGTGGACGGCCGCCGCCTGTTCAAGGTCACGGCCAACTGCGGCACGGCGAGCGGAAGCATGTCGCTGCGCGCCGGCTGGCACAAGTTCGACATCCGTATTGGCGACAACTCATCCACCACGAGCGGCGGCACCGGCGGTGGCCTGACCGACGCGGACGGCAACGTCTGCGCACTCGAGTTCAAGGTGAACGGCGGCGCATACCATGCGTTCGACGAGCGCTATCTGCCGATCGCCTATACGCCTGGCGACGCGCAGAAGTTCGAGAAGCCCGGCCTCGGCGGAGTGACCGAGCTCGCCGCTGGATCGACTCTCGTGAACGCGCCGCGCGAAGGCGGATGGTGCCCCGTGTACGGCACGCTGAAGGGCGCGGGCACGCTGTCGGGTCCGTTCCGCTTCACCGGCGAGGACAACTGCTGGGAGGTGGCAGGAAACTCCGGTCTCGCGAAGCTGAACGGCGCGGTGACGTTCGACGATGCGGACGCGGACGCGCTCGCGAACCTCAAGAGCCTCAAGGCGACGTTCAACCGCAGGCCTGGTCGTCCGGAATACGAGGTTTCGGACGCTCTCGGCATCACGTCCGAGACCGTCGCGGGCATCGGCCTCGCTGTTACTGACGAAAATGGCAACGACTATTCCGAAGATTTCGCGCTCACGGTGAAGAGCGGCAAGCTCAAACTCGTGAACTCGAATCCCGGCGGAATGATCATCCTCTTCCGCTAGCAGAAGGCTTGTTTCGATTTCATGAAACCGCATCAAGGAGAATAGACCATGAGCAGCAGAGTGTTGACGGCGGCGCTGATCGCCGCTGCGGGGATGACGTTCGAAGCGTACGCGCGCACGGTGTGCGTGGCGGAGCAGACGGCCGACGCCGTCACGCTCGCGTTTGGCGCAGTGGACAACAACGACTACGAGCTCTTCGTGGCGCACGGCGCCACGGATGGCGGAGAGGACAAGTCGAAGTGGGCCAGCTTCGAGAAGGTGGCCGACATCGCATACGACCAGACGTCGTACACGTATGCCGTGCCAGCTGCGATGCGCGACGGCCGCTCAATGCGCTTCTTCCTGATGCAGCGGGAAGGCGTGACGATGGCCAAGGAGCTCCTCTCCGCGCGATCCTCCAGCGCGCAGTGGGTTGACACCGGCGTTGCGCCCAACAGCCGCACGATGGTCGATTTCCGCTTCGCCGATCCGGTGTATGCGGTCAACACGGCCTTCTTCGGACGGGACTGGACCGGT
>CAMIVJ010000393.1 GCA_946401765.1 uncultured bacterium
TACCAGTTGCCCGGCGTGGACATCTTGCCGTCACCGGCAAGCCCCGTCCAGGAGTATGCCGACGGACTGCCGACCGTAAGAACGAGAATGTCGCCCTCCACGCTCCACGCATAGGAAAGCCCGCCAACAGTGGTCGGCACGAGCTTGTCCTGAACGTCGGAAACCGCGATGCCCGTCTTTTCAAGAATCATGTACTTGCCCTGCGCGAAGTTCCCGTTCTTCGTCAGAGCCGCCGTGCCGTTCGCGGGAAGGGTCAGGCCCGTCTCCAGCTTCATCGGCGTCACGCCGCCAGCGTACTGGTCGATGCGGAGCTCCGCGCCGTCATCAAGGGAGAGACTCGCAAGAGAGACCTGGGCGGCTCCCTTTGTGGTGAACTTCGCGCCGCCCTTCACCGTGACCGGGCGGCTAATCGACAGTCCGTCGTAGACGTAGGTCTCGCCCCCCTCGCACACGAGCTGAGAAGACGAAGTCAGATTGCGCCGGACGTGCAGGATTCCGCTGCCGACTTTGGTGATCGCGCCCGGCCCCTGCGGATCGGCCTGGAGATCTCCGTTGTTTCCGTTTGTGTCGATGACGAGCCCGTCGGCGTCGATGGTTATCGGCTTTATCGCCGTTCCGCCCTCGCCCATCGTCTCGAACTCAGGAGATGAATAAAACGAATTCTCCAGATATGCGCCGAGCGTGAGACGCGTGTTGTTGAACCGCGCGGCGTTGAGCGGGCGATCATGATAGACCCTGAACGATCTGGTGGTGATGGCGCAGTGCTCGAAATCCGCCGTGTATGAGCCGGCGGTGTTGTCGCCAAGGACGTTGTTCCCTATGCTAATGGCGTATTCGACGTCAATGGTCGAGTTGGTCGCGGCGAACACGCCCGTCGGCGAAATGGGGTTCTTGTTGTTCCCGTCATAGCCGAAGCGCAAGCTCTTGCTGTTCGCGACGCGGAGCGTTGAATTGACGACCTTCAGGTATAGCGAGGGGTTCCGGTATTCGTTTGAGCCGTCCACCGTGTCGCGGCAGGTGAGCATGTACACCTCGCCGGCGAAATAGAGAAGTCCGCCGTCCGTCACGTTGATGTTCAGCCGGCCTTCAGGCGAAGTCTGCATGATCCAGTTGTTTGCGTTCTTCGTCGCCGACGCCTTGCCGCCGGCGATGTTCAATGTGGCCTCCGTCATGGTGTTCAGCGAGAAATGGTCGCCGAACACCAGCGATGCGTCGCTCGCAACCGTCAGGACAGACGGGAAGGTGTCTTTCGTCAAATATATATTGCCGCTATTGGAAATGACGCAGTTCGTAAGCGTAACGTCCGCACCGGGCTTGACAAAGGCCGCAAGGGCAGAATCCAGCGTCCCGCCGCCGTAGTCGAACGTGACCGGCTTCGCCGCTTCCGAGCCGAGCCTGAGCTTCGCGGGATCGACCGTCGCGCCGTTCGCCATCACGAGCGTTCCTTCGGAAAGCGTGGTCTGCTCCGTGCGCGAGGAGCCAAGCGTGAGCGTGCCCGCGCCTTCCTTTGCGAGCGGGCTGGATATCGGCGCGTCGACCGTGGCCGACGCCCCTTGGGCGACGGTGACGACGGGGGCGAATAGGGCAGCCTGCGCGCCCGCCGCGAGGCCCACCGTTGCGTTTGCGCGGAAGTCGAGCTTGACGGCCGCGACATCCGCGTCAAGCGTCGCAACGTCGCCCGCATTCGCAAAAACGGCGTTGTTGTTGTTCGCCCACGCCGAGGCCGCGCCATCGACATTCCACTTCGCGCCGTCCGTCCAGCCGCCGCCGTTCGCGCCGTCGTTCCACACGTAGTCCTTCGCGATGATTGCATACGTGAGACGACCGTCGGCATAGCCCTTCTCGACGACGAGCGCCGCGCCGGCCGCCGTTTCCGCGGCGACATTGCACTTGTCCGCGTCCTCCGCAGCCATCGCGAGGAGAGGGAACGTGCGCCCCGACTCCGGCATGTCGTGAACCACCAGAGTGAATGTCACGGGATTCTCGGCGGTAGCCGTGATGCTCATAGCCGCCGCGCTCAACGCGTCGCAGCCAGTCGCATCGGCGTCGAGATAGAGCGTGGCGCCGGGCGCAAGCGAAAGCGCCGCAAACGTGTAGCCGGAGACGACGCCGTCCTGGTCGAACCAGCGTACCGTCGTGTTCTCGCCCACCGTGAACGCGCCGGCGATGCTGCCCATCGCGGGGAACGTCACTGTTCCGCCGCCCGTCACGGTGAACGCGCCTGCCGTGCTCTCCACGGCATTGATGGCCGCAGGGACGTTGAAGGAGTTGCCGCCGGTGTTGATCGTGCCGCCGTTTGCGTCCACCTTCACGTCGATCGTGGCGTCGATCAGTCCGTATTGGGCCGTGCCGTTGCACTGGATCGTGCCGCCGTCCAGCACCATGCTTGCGCCGCCGCCCGTGTAGTCCTTGAAGTACCGGGTCTTGAACGTCGCGTTGCCTATGCGGACCGACCCCGTGCCGCCGGACTCGAACCGCGTCCACTTGCCGGAAGCGACCTCAAACGAACCGCCGGAAACGACAAGCGTCATCGTGCCGCCGCCGTTGCATATCGAGAGGTCGCCGCCGCATTTGACGATGGCGTTTGTGGCAGCCATCGAGCCGCGCTGCAGATAGATGTTGTCTGTGGTCTCAAGGGTGACCGGGCCATGGTAGGCCGTGCCGGTCTCGTCCTTGTCGTCCAGAATAAGCGTGCCCTTGGTAGTGCCGGAGCTTCCCACGAACAGCCTCCTAAGCTTCACGTCGATCGCGTGCATCCGCAGCGAGGCGTCGCCCGAGGTGTCTCCGCCCTTCCACGCGCTGCCGACGCAGATGCGCTCCTTGTCCTCCGACGAATCGTAGCCGCCCGAGTTGTCCCACTTGTAGATTGTGTCGCCGGGCTTGCCGTGAAGCTGCCAGCGGCCTTTCTGGAAGTCGAGGGCGCGGTACCTTGCCGTGCCGTCGCCGGCGAACTTGAAGGAGCCCGTAAGGTCGCTCGGAAGATAGAGCGTCGTCACCTTGTTGCCCGTCAAGTTGTCGGTATTGTAGTAGCCGCTGTAGGTGGTGGCGCTGTAGTTGTTCTTGTTGTTGATGTTTCCATCGACATTGCCGGTCCAGGTGTGCGCACCCTGCGCGGCTATGGCCACACCAAACACAAACACCCCGGCAAGAACGCCTCTCAAAGCATTCATCCAGCTATTGTTTCCAGGCATCGTCGGTTTCCTTTCTTTTTTTGAGGCGTAACTGCAAACACATCTTTCGCGCCATCCCAAAGTCAAACCATGCCACTTGAAGGATCTAGTTGAAACAAACCTGCGCAACTGCAAAAACCAATTGCTTTCATTGTATCATAATTCTTGGTGCCGGGCAATGCCGAACTGAGGTTGAGCTTGTTCCG
>CAMIVJ010000394.1 GCA_946401765.1 uncultured bacterium
GAGATCGAGATCGCCTCTACGCGGATGGTGTCGCTTGCGGGCGGCGGGCTGACGCTTGTGCCGTACTTCGTGTGGTGCCATCGTGGCGCGGGCGAGATGCAGACATGGTTCGCCGAAAGCGAGGAAGCGATCGGCCGGCATCGTTGAGATCCGCACACGCTGAGGTGTTTCACGTTCAACATGAAAGGGAAAAGAGATGAAGAGTCCGCATTCCATGTTCACCGTCACCGCGTGTGCGGCTCTAGTCTCATGCACCGCGTGGGGGGTGATGAAAGAGCTCCAGGGTTTCCGCGCGCCGTCGGACGGGGCGAAGGAGGCCGTGGAGGGATTCCTCTGGCTTGAGGCGGAAAGCTTCGCCGACTACGGCGAGTGGCGGCTGGACACGCAGTTCACCCACAAGATGGGCAGCGCCTACCTGCTGGCCGCCGGCGTGCTGAAGCCGGTCAAGCCCGCGACGACGTCCGTGAGCTTTCCCAGGGCCGGCGTGTGGCGCGCGTGGGCGCGCACGAAGGACTGGCTTCCCGAATTCCATCCGGGGAGGTTCCGGCTGTCCGTTGCGGGCAAGCCCGGGCGTGAACTCGGCGCGAGCGGCAAGGAAGGATGGCGCTGGGAGCTTGCGGGTGAATGGAAGCTGCCCGCAGGTGCGGCTAAGGTCGCGCTTGAGGATCTCACTGGCGCGTTCGACAGGTGCGATGCGCTCCTCTTCACGCAGGACGCCGCCTACGTCCCGCCGGACGACGCGGCGGCGTGCGCGGCGGCGCGTGGGCGCTTCACGGGCGCGGACGCCGAACAGGTCGCCGATGCGGGGAGCTACGACCTTGTCGTCGTCGGCGCGGGGCCTGGCGGACTCGGCGCCGCCATCGCCGCCGCGTGCCACGGTGCGCGCGTCGCGCTTGTCCACGACCGTCCCGTCCTCGGCGGGAACGCCAGCAGCGAGATAGGCGTCCCGACGGACGGTGCGGCGGTGTCGCATCCCGACGCGCGCGAAGGCGGCATCTGCGAAGAGGCGAACCTTCGGCGGATGGTCATGCCGGGCTATTCGATCTCACAGGCGTTCAGGGAGATGGCCGATGCGCTGCCCAACCTCACGGTGTTCGACAACCAGCGCGTCGTCTCCGTCCGCATGGACGGCGCGCGCATCGCGTCCGTCGAGGCCCGCTGCACGCTCGACGGCAAGCGCCGCCGCTGGGGCGGACGCCTTTTCGTCGACTGCACTGGCGATGGCTGGGTGGGCGTATTCGCCGGCGCGAAGAGGATGTACGGACGCGAGGCAGCCGCCGAGTACGGCGAGACGCAGGCGCCAGAAGTGCGCGACGAGCTCACGATGAGCGGCTGTCTGGCGAGCGCCACGTCGGAGGTCTACCGCTACGGGTACATGTACATAGGGTACAAGCAGGGGCGCTTCGGCAACAAGCCCGTCCCCTACGAGACGCCCGTGTGGGCTCGGATACTCCCTAAGGGGTTCACGCGCAGGACCAATCATCCAGAAGGCGAGTGGTGGCTGGAGCATGGCGGCAGGTTCGACGACCTCGCGGACCCTGAGCGCGCGCGCGACGAGCTCGTGCGCATCAACTTCGCCTACTGGGGCTGGCTCAAGAACGAATGGGCCAAAAAGGACAGCATCCGCTGCAACGAGCTTGTCGAGATGTCGCACATGAACGGACGCCGCGAGGGATACCGCCTTGTTGGCGACTACATCCTGACGGCGAACGACTGCCTCCAGGGCAAGGTGTTCGAGGATCGCGTTTCTTACGGCGGATGGCCTCTCGACACACACGATCCTCTCGGCATCGACAACCCCACGGGCAACGGATACTGGAAGCACCATCCCCGCGTGCCGATGTACACGATTCCGTTCCGCTGCCTCTATTCGGTGAATGTTCCCAACCTAATGATGGCGGGGCGCAACATCAGCGTGACGCACATCGCCCTCGGCTCCACGCGTGTGGAGTCCACGATCCTTACCCTCGGCCAGGCCGTCGGCACGGCGGCGGCGGAGATGCTGAAGGCGGGGCTGATGCCGCGCGAATACGCTTCGGATTCCGTGCGCATTCGCTGTCTTCAGCAGCTTCTCCTTAAGGACGATTTGTACATCCCGGAGGTTGTGAACGAGGATCCCGCCGACCTCGCCCGCACGGCAAAGGTGTCCGCGACAAGCACGTTCATGAATGGCGTCACCACCAAGGGGAACATCAAGCCGCCGCGAAAGGGTCGCAAGGCTCATCCGCTCGACATGGCGCGCGCGACGGGCTATCTGCACGATGCCGCGCGCGGGGCGAAATACTTCGAGTGTCTCCTCGAGTCGACGCTCTCCGCGCCAACGCAGATCACCGCGCGCGTGTACGCGGCGGCGGTCCCGACGGAGAGGGGCATGGTGCCGGGTGACAGGTCGAGCTTCAAGTTCCTCGGCGAGACGAAGGGCACTGTCTCCCCCGGCGACGCGAAGTGGACGCGCTTCGACTTCCCCGCGATACCGCCGGACGACGCGAAGTTCATATGGATCCAGCTGCCGCGCACGGCCGGTGTCACGTGGCGCCTCGCGGACAAGTCGCGCGGTGCGGTTCCGTACCGGGCGTGGTGCGGTAAAGAGTGGACCTTCGTCTCGGACGAGGTGTACGCGCTCGTGCCGGAGGGCGGGCTCCGTTTCACCGTGGCGGACGTGCCGGAACCTGGGCGCGTGATCGACGGCGTGTCGCGCAATGCCGGCGGCGTCCGTCACGGCTGGATCTCGGATCCCGCGCAGAAACTCCCGCAGACGCTTACGCTTGACTTTGGCAGGCCCGTTGCGGCGCGCGAGGTGCGGCTCACGTTCGACCCAAACCTCAACCCGCTCCATCCGCGCGGCAATCCACTTCCGCCAACGCTTGTCAAGGCGTATGCCGTGGAGGCTTTCGACGGCAGCGAATGGATAACGCTGGCGACCGAGACCAGAAACACGGTCCGCCATCGCGTCCACAAGTTCCAGAGCCGGACGGTGACCGCGGTGCGCATCCGCATAGACGAGACCTGGGGCGATCCCTCCGCCCGCGTCTTCGAGGTCCGTGTGTATTGACTTTGAATTGCAAGGAAAGCCACAACAGGAAGGAAACGGCGAGATAGGATTACGGGGACTCTCCCCGCAACAAACCAGAAAGGAAGCACATCCAAAATGAACGACAAGAAATTAGCAGGGAGGGCCGCTGCAAAGATGGTGGCCGTTGCGATTGTTTTTTGCGCAGCAGTGGCGACTGCCGCGAACAATTACGTTCTTGAATGGCGCGACGAGTTCAACGGTGCGTGCCTCGACACGAACAGGTGGAACCGGTGCGAACAAGGCAACAGCGACTGGGACCGCCACATGTCCGTGCGTAAGGATCTCGTGGAGGTGAAGAATGG
>CAMIVJ010000395.1 GCA_946401765.1 uncultured bacterium
CCGCTGCCGGTCTGCGCCTTGCCTGCCACGTTCTTGCCGTCGAGTGCGTTCTGGAGCGAGAGCGCCTGGATCTCGGTGCAGTACTGGAAACCGAGGTCCGCGATGGCGTGCATCACCTCGGAGGGAAGATCGAAATCCTGGAAGCGCTTCTTGCCTTCCATCGGGGGAACGGTGAAGGACGCGGGATCCCACGCGGCGTGCGCGGCCTTGCGCTTCTCCATCTCCTCGGCGCTGACTACGCCGCCCGGACGCATCTCGTTTGCAGCGGTGTTGACGCTCTTGGGGCCGCGGCGCGAACCGTCACGCCGCTGGTCGCCCCTCTGCGGACGCTCTCTGCGCTGCTGGCGCTGGGCGTCCTGAGGCCTGCCGCCCTGCTGCTGGCGCTGCTGGTCGCCGCCGCGCCTGGGCTGCTGCTGTGGTTGACTGCGTTTCTGCTGCTGGGCGTTCTGCGCGCTCTTCTGCGGCTGCTGGCCTTTCTGCTGTGCGTTCTGCGCGCCGTTTCCGTGGCGCCCGCGCTTACCATGCTTGCCGCGGCCGTTCTTCTGCTGCTGCGCGCCGCCCTGTTGCCCCTTGCCGCTCTTCTGCTCTGCGGACTTCCTGCCCGTCACTGCGGCAACCAACTTCTTCAAAAATCCAAATGCCATATGTTTCCTCTAATAAAGCATAGGCCGCACGTGGAAGGTTTGACCTTCCGCGGCGGCCCGTCGCTGTGAGGCGGCCCGGCATGCGGGCCACCATGTACCGATTAACGCTTCGAGAACTGGAAGCGCTTGCGGGCGCCCGGCTGACCGGGTTTCTTGCGCTCCTTCATGCGGCTGTCGCGCGTCATGCAGCCAGCCTTCTTGAGGGCGGGACGAAGATCGGCGTTGGCCGCCACGAGGGCGCGGGCGAGACCGTGGCGGATGGCACCGGCCTGGCCGGAGCAACCGCCGCCCTTGGCGAACACCACCACATCGACATTCGTGGCGTCGAAGCCGCTGATGGCGATGGGCTGCTTGAGATAGTCGCGAAGCGCCTCGGAGGTGATGTACTCCTCGAGCGCGACCCTGTTGACGGTCCACTTGCCTTCGCCCTGCATGAGCGTGACGCGGGCGCAGGCGGTCTTGCGGCGACCAGTTCCGGCGGAAATAACCTTGTTCGTAGCCATTTCTCGAAATCTCCTTAGAGGGTGATCACTTCAGGCTTCTGCGCCTCGTGAGTATGGGTGGGACCGGCGAAGACCTTGACGCGCGTCATCATCTTGCGCGCAATCGTGTTCTTCGGCAGCATGCCCCACACTGCCTCCTTGATGATGCGGTCGGGATGCGAAGCGCGCATCTGCGCGGCGGTGAAACGCTTGAGACCGTCGCGGTAGCCGGAATAGCGCTGATATTCCTTCTGCTGTTCCTTCTTGCCGGTGAGCTTCACCTGGGCGGCGTTGACCACGATCACGAACGCGCCTGCGTCGACGGAGGGGTCGAACGAGGGAGTGTCCTTCGCGCGGAGCTTGTTGGCGATCACGACCGCGAGGCGGCCGAGAACCTGATCCTTCGCGTCCACCAGATACCACTTGCGGCTGTCGCCGGGGTTCGCGGGACGCGTGCTTTTCTGCTTCTGCAGCATTGTTCTATCCTTTTTTCTGTGGCTTTGTGCCCCAATGAAGGGGATTTGTCCGTAACGCGCGAACGGAACCTTTCCGTCCGCGGGGAACCGACTTCGTCAGCCGATTCCGCGTAAGAGCCGCATATTTAATCAAAAACTGGCTGAAAAGTCAATAGCCCGCAGAAAAAAGTTGCATGTCGGCGGAAATGTCGGCAGTACGCAATCCCGTCGTGATGATCAAATCAAACGGCTCGTCAGCGCAGCAAGAGGGACAATCCATCGATGACGGTGCGCCCATAGCGTCCGAAGATGGATGTAACCGCCCCTTTGCCCTCGAAGCGCAGCTTCCCAACGGGCGAGGCGTCGTCCGTGGCGAACGCGAACGAATCGCCGTCGCCGTTTCTTAGCCGCCGCCGCACCGCGCCGTCGTCAAGCGTGACGGCGTAGGTCCTGCTCTGGCAGTCCAGCGTCAGCACGACCGTGTAGTTCCTGTTCGTCTCCAGCGACGCGCCGGCGGCGTCCACCCACGCCTTCTCGCCGTTGACTCGGGTGTACGCCTGAAGCCGTCCGCCGGGCGCAAGGCGCACAGCCGCCTTCGCGTCGCCGGAATAGTCGAGATCCGTCCACTCCTCGTCGAATCGGAGAGTCGTCGTGATCTTCACGAAGCGTCCGTCGGACGGCAGCGCGGGGGTAAACACATTCATTCCATCGACGGCGACGCTTCCGTTCCCGTATTCGACGGCGGGCTTCCAGAAACCCGTGGTTTCCTTCGTGGCCGCCGATTCGCGGATCCAGTTCCTTTCGTCCGGCGCAATGCCGAACGGCAGCGCCACGGCGTCCGCCGCGCATTGCTGGATGATCGCGGCGTTGGCGTCCGTGACGGGCTGCGAAAGGCCCGGCAGACGCAGCGAATTGCCAAGCACGCCCACGCCGCACCTCGGCCTGACGAAGTACTCGAAGAGCGTACACGCGGCGGCGTAGCGGCCCGCGCCTTCGGAAAGATGGTACTTGTCGCGGGTGAACTCGTTCATCCCCGCGGTGTTGAGCGACGACGCGCGCAGGTTCATGATCGCCGTGCCCGTGGGGACGACGTTGGTTATGCCGGTGTCGGCCATCAGCTCCCGCGTCGCCCGCCTGTACGCCTCCCACATGTTCGCCGAACTGTTGCCGTAGAAGCTCAGGCGGTACGCCAGCGTGGAGTTGGAGCCGTCCTCCGCGAGCTTCGAGATCGGCCAGAACATGTTCCAGCAGATGACGGGTTCGCGCGCGAACAGCTCCCGCGAACGCGAACGCACGTAGGCGACGAGGTCGTTAAGGTACGGCTGGGCGGTCTCGTAGCGTCCCTCGTTCTCGAGGCTGTTCTGGAATATGACGTAGTCCCATGCGCGCTCGGAGACGACCTCCTTCACCGTGAGGCCGCGCGTCTGCCACGTGGTCGATCCTGGGGCGCACTCGTGGTAGGCGTAGTTCGAGTCCGGCGCGTCGGCGGCGAAGAAGCCGTAATGCTCCTCAAGCGAGCAGTTGGCCTTCACGAAGCGTCCGATGCGGACAGTCCCGATTCCGGCGGCCTCGAGCAGCGCGGGCAGGTGCTCCGTGGAGTCCACGCCGAAGCTGTGCCCGAAGAGAAGAATGCCCAACTCGTCCGCACGTAGCGCCGCGCCTGCCGCGATCGCCGCAGCCAACAGAAGAAGACGCGTCATTTGCTATCACTATCGTATGATTATCATGAAGCCGGAGGGACTGAGAATGAGGCTGCCGTCCTGCACCTCTAGCGAGACGTGGCCGGGCAGGCC
>CAMIVJ010000396.1 GCA_946401765.1 uncultured bacterium
TACGTGTGCGACAACCAGGGATGGTTCGGCACCGAGAAGGGCGCGAACTAAGGCCGCCTGCAGCGCCTTGACTTCAAGGACGACAAGCTCGCCTCCTGCGCCGTGGTCGCATGCGGCATGGAGCATCCCAACGGCGTCAAGTTCCACAACGGCATGCTCTACGTTACACAGAGCAGTCTCTCCAAGATCAAAGACCCATCGGGCAAGCTCGTGAGCGGCGTCTATCGCTTCAAGCCGACCGACCGCGACATCGCCGTTAAGAACACTCGCGAGGATCCGCAGCTGATCCTTACGCTCGTCACGCAGAATCCCTTCTGCCAGTACGGGCTCGACGGAATCGTCTTCGACGCGAAGGGCAATCTGCTTCTCGGCAACTTCGGCGACGGCACCATCCACCGCGCCACATTCGACGCGTCAGGGAAGGTCTCGTCGTGCACCGTCTTCGCGAAGACCGACTTCGACTACTCCGATCCGTCCGCCGCGGGCTTCATCGAACGCGCGTCGAAGACCAAGATGCGCACGACCGACGGCATGTGCATCGACGACGCCGGGAACGTCTATGTGGCGGACTTCTCGAACAACGCAATCGCCAAGGTCGCCCCCGACGGTTCGATCAGCGTCATCAGGCGCGATCCCGACGGCGACGGCGGAAACGGCGCCCTCAATCAGCCCGGCGAGCCGATTATCTGGAAAGGCCGCCTCGTAGTCTCCAACTTCGACGCCGTCATCGGACCCGACAAGGTGAACTCAAAGAAAGCCGACCTCCCTTGTACCCTGAGCGTGCTGGAGTGAGCTGGAACCCGCGCCAGTCCTTCATCCTGCATGTCCTGTCCATCCGGCCATGTGCATGCAATCTGAAAGGAATGTCCAATGTCAACGACACGAAGAAACATGTTCAAGTTCGGCGCGGCGGCGGCTGCCATGGCTGTCGCGCCGCGCGCGCGGGCGGCAAAGGCTCAGGCGGGCGGAGCATCGTTCGCGTCGGTGAAGGAGTCGTTGCGGTTCACCATGCCGTCGTTCAAGGAGAAGTGCCGCTTCATGGTGGTGGGCGACTCCCACCTTTCCCTTGACGACGCGAGGGGCGAGCCGTTCAGGCAGTATTCGAACAGGATGTCGAAGCCGTACCGCTCGGCGATTCACTTCCGCACGGGGCGGCCAATCGCCTCGCCGGAGGGTTTCGAGTACGCGCTCGCCGAGGCTAGGAAGCTGAAGGTGGACCTCCTCGCGCTCGTAGGTGACATTGTGAGCTTCCCCAGCGAGGCGGGCGTGGAGTACGTGAGGCGGATGCTCGACGAGTCGGGCCTGAACTGGATGTACGTCGCCGGCAATCACGACTGGCACTACGAGGGCCTGCCCGGCACGGAGATGGCTCTGCGCGCGGAATGGACCAGAAAGCGCCTTGCGCCGCTCTACCAGGGTAAAGACCCCATGATGGCGTCGCGCGTGGTGAAGGGGATACGCTTCGTTTTCATCGACAACTCGCTCTACGAGATACTGCCCGAACAGCTGGATTTCTGGAGGCGGGAATCGGCGAAGGGCGAGCCTGTGGCGCTCATGATGCACATACCTCTCTACATGCCCGGGTACGGTCCGCGCGAGGCCGGATGCGCCCATCCCGAATGGGGCGCGAAAGTGGATGACATCTGGCAGGTCGAGCGCCGTCCGCAGTGGCCGGCGGCTGGGCACACGCAGACGACCTTCGCGTTCCGCGAGGCCGTGTTCTCCGCGCCGAACCTGCTTGGAGTCTTCGTGGGGCATGTGCACCGGCACTTCTTCGCGTTCGACCGCGGCCGCGTCCAGTGCGCGGTCGCCTCCAACTCCGACGGCTCGTTCTTCGACGTGCGGGTAAACTGCTGACGTGCTGGACGGCCGGCGGTGGCGGATATCCGGCTGAAGCCATTACTCATTGACTATTCTGTACGGCATGTGTTATACTCCATGCCCAAAGGGAAACAGGAGCATACAACATGAGCACTACATGCAGTCGGAACACCGCGAGGAGAGCGGGATTCTTGAAATTGTCAGTGGCGTTTGCGGCGATCGGTGCCGCGTGGGCGCTTGCGGCGGCGGAGATGGCGACGTCGGATGCGCTTGCCCACCGGTGGAGCTTCACCGGGAACGTCAAGGATTCCGTGACAGGCGTTGCGGCGAAGAGCATCGGAAAGCCCAGCCTTTCCGCTACGGCGCTCGTCCTGCCCGGCGGCAAGCACGAAGCGGGGCATCTCGACCTTGGAAGGAACATCCTGCCGTCGGACGGCGCCAATGTCACGATTGAAATTTGGGCGACGCTCCGGTCCGTCCACTTCTGGGCGCGTATCTTCGACTACGGCTCTGACGACAAGAACTACTTCACGATGGCGTGGAGCGAATCCGCGAAGCCCGACACAGACAGCATAGAGATGTGCTGCAAAGGTGAGAAGCATTCCGCCTTCAAGATGCTGTGTCCGTACAAGAAAGATACGCCGTGCCACATCTCCGTGACGTTCGTGGACAACGGAAACGGCTCCACGACGATGCGCGCGATGCGCCGCAACGCGAAGACCGGCAAGATCGAGCGCGAGCACCGTCAGGTGTACAGCGGCTGGACGCTGGCGTCCCTTGTCAATCCGCGATTCCTCCTCGGCGGCTCGCAGTACGCATGCGACGGCGACGCGGGCGCGGACTACGACGAAGTGCGCATTTGGAAGGGCGCGCTGACGGACGAGCAGCTCGCCGCGAACGTCCTGGCCGGGCCGGACGCGCTGCCCGCGACGGTGTCGGTTTCGACGGACCGCGCCTTGAAGCCGATTCCCGCCTTCATTTTCGGGCAGAACATCGAGCACACGCGCTCGGCGCTCCAGGGCGGACTCTCCGCGCAGCTTGTTCGCAACCGCAAGTTCGCCGGCAAACCGTCCCGTCAAGGCGTGGCCATGCTCTGGGAGCCGTACGGTTCCACAAAGTCGTTCTTCCACCAGGCCCAGGGCCTGAGCGTGACGCGCCACGCGGCGCGCAGCCGGATGCCGCGCGGGAACGAACGCGGATCGCAGGTGATTGGATGCCTCGACGAAAACGGCGAGGCGGGAATCCGCCAGGGCGGAATCGGGCTCCGCGGAAAAGTGGCGCACAACTTCAGGGCCGTGGTGAGCACGCTACATCCCGTAGATACGCCAGTAGTGCTGCGCGTTTCCGCGGACGGAAAGGTTCTCGCAGAACGCGAGTTCACGGTGAACGCGAAGAGCCGCAGCGACTGGAAGCGTATTACGTTCGAATTCGCGGTGGATAAGGACGTCACGGCGGAAATCTCCATTGGCGTGAAGGGGAAGAAGTACGCAGTAGTTGGCGCGGTGTCGGTGATGCCGGCGGACAACTTCCGCGGGATGCGCGCGGACGTGA
>CAMIVJ010000397.1 GCA_946401765.1 uncultured bacterium
CGCCCGACGATCCGATGGATGCGCTTCACAAACGGACACGTGGCGTCGATCACGGCAAGGCCGCGTTCATCGGCGGCACGCCGCACTGCCGGACCCACCCCGTGCGCCGAGAAGAGAACCGTTCCGCCGTCCGGCACCTCATCCAGACTTTCCACGAATCGCATTCCCTTCGACTGCAGTTCGCCCACGACCGTCTCGTTGTGCACGAGCTCGTGCAGACAGTGCACCACACCGCCGTCTTCTAGCGCCTCGCGCGCCTTCGCCACGGCCATCGTAACGCCGGCGCAGAACCCATGCGGCTCTATCGCCTCGACGGTCATCTGCAGCCCTCCACGATCTCGACAATCATATCCCTGTGCCTCTTCGCGAAGTCGAAGAGCTCCACCACGTCGTCGTTGGACATTCTGATGCAGCCATGCGAGACAGGTTTCCCTAGCAGATGTTCCTGATTCGTGCCGTGGATGTAGATGTAGCGCGCGCGGCTATCCACTCCCGGACCGCTGTTCATGCCGGGTTCGAGCCCCTCAAGCCACAGGATGCGAGTCATCACATAGTCGGTCTTGCCGCCGCTTCTCCACCTGGAGCGCGGAATCACCTGTCCCTTAACGGCGCGGCGCGAAACAAAGACCTGCCCCTTCTCGGCACCGTGGCCGAAGAGACGCGCAACGCGGTGTCGGCCTGGCGGCGTCTTGCCGCTTCCCTCCACGCCGCCCACGCCTGCCGCGCCGGTAGAGACGCTCCAAGTGCGCAGCGCCTTGCCGTCGAGCGTCAAAGTCAAGGACTGCCTCGCCACGTCAACCGTGGCGACGGCAGTCCCCTCTGAGCGCTTCGGCCTTGGAACGCCCATCAGCTCACGCCCTTCAGGCGAGCTCGGCCTTCAGCGCCTCGTCGGCGCGCCAGGCGTAGTACTTGCGCAGCTTCAGCTTCGCGGCCGCGGCCTCGTCGCAGAACACCCAGGCATCGGGGTGCATCTGGAGCGCGCTCGCCGTGCAGAACTGCGAAACGCCGCCTTCCACCATGCCCTTCACCGCATCGGCCTTGTTCGCGCCGAAGGCGAGCAGCACGATGCGCCGCGCCTCCATGATCGTGCCCACGCCCATGGAAAGCGCCTGCTTCGGAACGTCGGCCGCCTTCTTGAAGAAGCGCGCGTTGTCCTTGATCGTCTGCGGCGTGAGCGAGACGATGCGAGTGCGGCTCGTGAGGGAGCTGCCGGGCTCGTTGAAGGCGATGTGGCCGTCGGATCCGATGCCGAGCACCTGCAGGTCGATGCCGCCGGCCTTCTTGATCGCAGCCTCGTATGCGGCGACCTCCTTCTTCCAGTCCTTCGCAAGGCCGTTGAGAACGTGCGTGTTCTTCTTCACGATGTCGATCGAGTCGAAGAGGTTCTTGTCCATGAAGTAGCGGTAGCTCTGGTCGTGCGTGCCTGCAAGGCCCCAGTATTCGTCGAGGTTCCAGCTTCTAACAGTCTTGAAGCTGATCTTCTTGGCCTTGTTGTCGTCGATCAGGCACTTGTACATGCCCACCGGCGTCGAGCCCGTGGCGAGGCCGAGCACGGCCTTGGGATTGCCCTTCACGCACGCGGCCACGAGATCCGCCGCACGGCGGCTGGCCTCTTCCTTCGTCTTGCAGATAACGATTTCCATTCTAATTTACCTTTCATTCGGGGCTTCGCTCTCCGTCCACTTGGACGCACAGGCGGCCCACGTGGAATATTATCGCACAATCCTCCGCTCTACGCAAGTGCGCAAGTGAGCATGGTCATTCGCCGGAGAGGGCGCGCAGGAGGTCTCTGCGCACCTCGCGGTAGAGCCTGCAGGACGGATCGTAGTCCTCAAAGCCCCGCGCGATGCGGCGAATGAGCGCATTGGCTTTGGCCTTGTCACGGCGACGCAGCATCAAAAGTAGATCGGCGTCCTCCATTCCTGCGCGCGTAGCCTCGAGGCGCGCGCTCGGCCATGGTCCGTCCGTTCCTGGATATACGATGTGCGTGTCGCCGGGCGGCAGCGAATGTCCGTTGTTCGAGCCGCCCCAGCTCTTCGGATACGGCTCCTTGAACGGGTCCTGGCCCTGGTTACGCTGCCAGCGGTTATAGCCCCAGTGCAGGAAGCCGTCGACGTCCCACATCACCGAGACCCATGGAATGAGCGCGGGGCGCAGCAGCTCGCCGTCCATCGTGCGGTTCATCCACTTGCCGCCTGGGATGCAGCAGGTGTAGCACCACACGCGGTCGCCGAAGTTCGTGCGGAAGCTATCGTAGAGCGCACGGTGGCGCTCGAAGGAGTCCACCTTCGGGCACCACACGTCGAGCGCGCCCGCGAAGGACGGCTCCTCCACTGCATCGACCGTACGGATGCCGGGCATGTACCTGCGCACGATTCCCGCCGTGATGCGGTATTCGGGAACATTCGCACCGCCAGGCTCGTCGGCGACGTGCTGGAACCAGCGGTCCCTGAGCCCGCGCGCGTCGATCTCGTCCATGTACATCCGCGCAAGCTTAGATAGCGCGAGCGCGCCCTCCACGGTGGTGGTGACGTTGGTGGTGTAGGCGGTCTTGAACGCCGGCGAACCCCAGCCGTTCACAAAGCCCGCAAGGTGCGTGCCCTCCAGATACCAGATGCCGGTCCGGTCGTAGATGTCGAGGAAACGCGAGAACTTTCCCTTGTCAATGCGCATAGCGCCGTCGGAACCCTTTTCGAACACGGCGCGCATGAGGCCCATGTTCTGGCGTCCGCGCGTGGCGAGGCGCACGTACTTCTCGATCATCTTCCAGTGCTCCTCGCTCCACGGCTTGAGTCCGTGCGAGGCGGCCATGCTGTCGAAGTCCATCCAGTTCGTGTACTTGAAGCTGTCCTTGCCCACCGGCGGCAGCGCGACGGGATGCACGTTCACCTTCAGGGATAGCTCGCGAACGACGTTCCCCTGCGCCACGCGGAAGCGTATCACATACGGTTCGACCCTGCCCGGCACGCACTCCAGGCGGAAGCGAAGCGCCTCGGTCTCGCGCGGCGAGTCGATCGTCGCGGCAGTCGCCACCGCGGCTCCGTCTCTATACGGGGCGATCATCTTGCAGACGAGAGGCTCCAGCACGTCGAACACCTCGAAGGGCGCACGCCGCGCCACATGGGGGTTGTCGCCGGGATTCTTCTCTAGGAAGCCGTGCACGCCGGTGTTGCGCGCCACCGGCACCGCGCGCATCCTGTACCACTCGCCGGACGAATACACGGCGTGGAATTTCAGCGGCTCGCCGGGCTTCAGCCCGTTGACGAGGATGTTCGCGTCAATCACGCCGTTAGATGGAACGTCGATCTCCTCCATGCTCTCGACGTTCCATCTAACGGCGTGACTGACGTGTGCT
>CAMIVJ010000398.1 GCA_946401765.1 uncultured bacterium
GGCGAACAGTTTACCAAAAAAACTGTTTCCATTCTATGTTAACCATCTTCTGTATTCGGTGATCATTGTACCGCCACGGACTTCATCGGCGTGGAGGTCACCTTGCCGTCTACACAACGGCCGCAAAAAGGTCACACTGTCTGAGAAGTCGTTCAGATGCCGAACTCCTGGCTGATCTTGGCGTTGGTGACGACGGGCTTCTCGCCGGAGAGGTCGAGCGTAAGGACGAGGCCGTGTTTGACCTCGCCGATCGCGGCCTGCGGATTCGGCCCCACGCCGGAGACGATGGTGCTCTCGCAGGTCATGGACATCGTCGCGCTACGGCCGTCCTCAGACACCTGGAGGCTGTAGCTGGTAACTGCACCCAACTTCTTGTCGTTGGTCATAGTCATGTACTTGCCATTCCCCGTCGCACGCGAGACGATCTTCTTGATGCCCGGCGTGTTCCGGCTTGCCGCTTGCGTTGATCTTCTCCCCGTCCGGGAAGGTCAGCGTGTTCTGGTAGTCGGCTTCGGCAAGCAGCACCTTGTCACCTGCTTTGTTGCCATCGGCGTCCGTCACGCCGTAGTTGTAAAGGACTTGAACGTGCTGTTGTATCCGTTGATGTCGAGGGCCATTGTTTTTCTCCTTCTTGATATTTGTTTCTGCCTTGTTTACACGAAATTCGCCAAAAGGTTACATGCCTATTGCGTGCGGAAGAGGTCCGACAACGTCACTTCTCTGTGGATGACGCCCGAATACTTTGAACGCCTCATGCCGTTGTTCGTGACAAGGACGTTCTGAATCGCCTTGCGCGACTTTGTGGCACGAAGGAAGAGCGCGCCGCGCCGACGGATCTTTCCCGCCTTATCCTCGGTCAGTTCGTACTCGTCCTGAACAAACTTCATCTCGCAAAGGCTTACAGTATTGTCGTCTCGGTCGATCAGCATGTCTATCTGGGCACTGCGCCCATCTTGATCCTTCCCCCTCCAGGAATACACGTCCGTCCCGATGCCCGATATTCCCAGCGCGGCCTTTATCTGCGGAATGTGCCAGAAGCAAATCCGCTCAAAGGACACGCCCCGCCATGCGTTCAACTTCGGCGACATGTAATGATGCGTCCAAAACTGGGGATCATTCCCCTTCCATGCGTCAAGGAACTGGAAGTAGAAAAGTATGTAGTTGTCAACAAGCTGGTACACAGCTCCTCGCCGCACTCTCGCCGGCTGGTTGTACTTCCGCAGAAATCCGCACTCCACGAGTTCCGCAAGGCATTCCGAGACGTCACCATTCGACCGCTCGCCAAGTGCGGACAGAACTTCATCCCTCGTCATTCCCGCCTTTCTCCCAGCAAGTGCCCTGACGATCTCCACATGCCGCCGTTCCATCTTGAACAAAGACGAGAAGAGCCTCTTGAATTCGTCGCGCATCACAGACGACTCTCCGAAAAAGAGCCTGTCAAAACCCTGGGCCACGCTTTCTCCCTCGCGCAGAAGACTCCAGTAATAGGCGACGCCTCCCATGGCCATGTAACATTCGGCAATCTGTCCTCTGTCAAATGCGAGATTCTTGAACGCAGCGTACTCCTCACATTCTTTCAAGGTGAACGGGGCGATGGACATCTGAACCGTCACGCGATTGTGAAGCCCCCCGCGGGCACGCAGCATTTTTTCAGCATCCATGTCGTCGCTGAGCCGCACACAACGAGCAGGATGTCTTTTCGCGAAGCGGCCCAGCCATTCCAGAACGCCTCGAACGCACGCAAGAATCCGGCACAGGGCGTATCGAACCACGGAAGCTCGTCAAGGAATACGACTTTCTTTTTCTCGGTTGATGCCGCCAGCAAATCTTCAAGCCGCGAAAACGCCGCTATCCATGACGTGAGCCGGGGACATTTCGGCAACCACTGTCGCCTCAGCTCTTCACGAAACAAGTCCAACTGCTCGCGTTTCGTGCCACTCTCAATTCCCGTCGCCCGAAAAGCAAACTGTCCGCTGAAGGCTTCGGTTACGAGGTACGTCTTGCCAACACGCCTTCGTCCATACAAAGCAACAAATTCCGACTGATCCGAGTTCAACGCCCGAAACAGTTCCTTCTGCTCTGTTATACGTCCAATCATAAAGACTCCTTGGCTGTCCCCCATATTATACCCAATCCTACCGATATGGGGGAAACTCTTGCAAAAAACACAAGACTTTTCCCCACAACCCGAAAGTCGCGTGACTTATGGGGAAATCTCCTCGTCCTTCGTCACTTTGCGGTTGCGACGTCTGAAAGGCGCTTAGTCGGCGTTGAGGTAGTACTTGGTGAGGAACGGGAAGTCCTGCGGACGCGAACGGATCGCGTTCTCGACGAGCGCCTTGATCTTGCGCGCCGTGAGCGGCTTGCCGCCCTCTCTCTCGGCCGCGTCAGCCAGATCGAGGAACGCCTGATATGTCGTTCCGGCTCCGTTCATGTGGATGTTCTTGTCGAAGATGCCTATTTTCGTCGTCCTTTTTATGGCTTGTTATTCTTTGCTCTGATTACACGCTTCAGCGCGAAAGGTTACCGCAGTCGTTTCTCTGCAGTCCCTGCGCTGTCGCCGCAAAATATACGCGGTGGCTTCCGGCGGGAAGAGAACGTTCACCTTCGCCTGTCACCACCTTCACCGGTGCGGGCGTCACAAGATCGACCGTCCAGCGTCCGCCTTCCCGGCGCGCGTCGACGGTGAAGACACCGCGGGCGGTGGGCACTGCGGCAGAGAGCCGCGTGAGCGGACCGAACTGCGGCGCGAAGCTGATTTCCTCGAATCCCGGCTTCAGCGGCGTCACGCCCAGCAGATGGCGCACCGTGACGTTCAGCGGCGCGGTGGACCAGGCGTGGTTCATGTCCGGCACCCGCCCGGGTTCCTTGAGCGTCAGGTCCCAGAACTCCATCGAGACCGTCGCGCCGAGTTTCATCATCTGCATCCAGCCGCGCGGCCCGTCGGTGGTCATGAGCTTGAACGCCTCGTCGGACCGCCCCGCCATGAACAGCGCCTCGAGCACGAACTGCGACATGTAGGTGCTACACCGCATCCCCTTCTTCACAATGAAGTCCGCCGGCGCAGACGCCTCCCGTCCCGACAGCACCCCGCACGCCACCGCCATCGCATTGGCATGCACGGTGAGATGCTTCGACCCCTCGCCATCCCAGACAAGCCCACTCGCGGGATCCACGAACGCCTTGATGAACGAGGCACGCACCTTGCGCGCGCGTTCGGCGAACGTACGCGCGTCATCCTGCTTGCCGATGGCCGCCGCCATTTCGGACATCTCCACGAGGTTCCGGTAGTGGAGGGCGTTGACGACGGCGTTCACGGGACGGAACTCGAACCCGTCCCGGT
>CAMIVJ010000399.1 GCA_946401765.1 uncultured bacterium
TTCGACCTCTTCGCCGCGCCGATGGTCACGCTCGCCGAAGACGAGGACTGGAGCGGACACGGCGGGGCGCTGCAGCTTGGCGGCTCGGTGGTCGACCTGAACGGGCACAGCCTTGCTGTTGACGGAGTCACGGGCGACGAGTCGGTATACGCGAAGATCGTCAACTTCGACGGCGAGCACACGGCGGAGCTGCGCTGCAAGCCGGCCAAGAACATCTTCTGCAGCAACAGCAGCGTCTATTTCGGCAAGAGCGAGTTCGTAAACAACAACATAAAGTTCGTCAAGGACGGCGATGGCGTGTACGTGGCGTCCATTTCGCAGACGTATACCGGTGGCACCGAGCTGGCCGGCGGCACGCTAAAGCCAAACATCAACGGCTCATCTCGTCCGTTCGGCGCCATCGCTCTGCCGATTCAGATTGCGGAGGGAACCGTGCTGGACATGTACGGCTGCCAGCTGTTCCACGAATATTCATTCATCAACGCCGGCGGCACGATCCGCAGCACGCACTACGACTACGACCACAACAACGCCATGCTGAAGAACGTCTCGCTCGCCGCCGATTCGTCGATCGACATCGTCAGCAGCTATGGCATGGTGGGCAACAGCCATACGCCGACCACGATTGACCTTGCGGGGCACGCGCTTGCGGTGGATGTCGCCTGGAACAAGATGTTCCTGCTCTGCAACACGGAGATCAAGAACGGGTCGATCGACCTGAGAAACGGCGGCTGGCTGCAGACCGGGAGCGATGCCTACGCCCCGGCCAGCAAAGAGAACACTGCGACGAACGTGGACTTCCGCGTGAACTGCGCGCTGCGCCTCTACGCGACGCTGAGCGTGCGCGACTACGAGGCCGTCTTCGACCAGGACTACAACGCGGGCAACGCCGCGCTGAACGTCTACGGCACGTTCAAGCCGGCCGCGCACGACCGCTTCTACGGCTGCACATTGCAGGACGGATCGACAATAGACTTTACCGCGCGCACCACGCCGCTGCCGATCGTGGCGAACTTCACGGACGGCGAGAAGACGCTCAAGTTTGCGGACGGCGCTGTTGTGAACATGAAGTTCGGCGAGAGTCGTCCAACGGCGAAGGCCCCCATCATCTCCTGGACGCCAGAGACCAAGCCGGCGAACATCGGCAGCGTTAAGTTCAAGTGCGTCGACGCCACGACCGCGAAGTACAGCTTCGTCGCCAAGGACGACGGGCTCTACGTTCTGAGCGGCCTCGTCGTCTTCGTCCGCTAGCCACGACCGCTTTTGCTGCCTGCGGCGTGGCCATCGCATTTTGGAGAACGGGCTTTCAGCCCGTTCCTGAGCCGCCGTATGCCGAATTATGCAATATTTGGCTCATGCGGGGGTATGGCGCGGGGAGGATCGGTTTGCTATAATATTCGGCGAAAGGAAAACTGACATGGCGACAAAATGCAGACATTGCGGTTCAACAAGCTACGGGCACGGGTGCGCATACGGCCCGGATCGTCTTCACGAGCATCGTGACGACGAGAAGCACTGTGAATGGTGTGGCTCGTCGAGCTACGGACACGGATGTGCGTACGGCCCGAATCGATTGCACCGGCACGGTCCGGGCGGCAACAAGTGCATCTGGTGCGGTTCGACGTCCAACGGCTCGGGCTGTCCCTATTCCCCGACGCGCCGCCATGAGAAGTGATGACTACGGGCCGCTTGCCGAACAGATTGCGCGCGACGCGAACTGTTTCCTCTGCACGTCCATCTTCGTCCGCGACGGACTTGACAAGATCTTCTCATGACGCTTCTGTTTTGCCAGACCTCTATCTTTCGTGTGTAGGTCAAGACCATTCAAGGTTCGGTTGTTAGGGAAGGAAAAGAATTCGAAATGATGACGAAGGATACAGCGCGGCGTATGTTTAGGGATGTTGCCATCGCTTTGCTCGTCGTTGGATATGTGGCGTGCCCGATCCATGGTTTTGTCTCATGCGCGATGTCCGGAGCCCTTGCTACCGGACAGGATGTGATCTCTGTTTTAGTTGTGTTTCCTGCAATGTTCTTCCGATACTGGGGGATCGTGTCTGCGGCTGTTGGTCTATGTTTGCTTACGTCTATGTTCTGTCACTGATTCTGTGCGTAGGGCAGGTGGATTCTTGAGGTGAGGCCATAGGAATCGTCAAGACAAGGTGGCGGCTCGCCCCACCAGTTCCAATGTTGTCAATTTCCAATTGGTGAATTACGGAGATGCGCCCTGAAAGATGCGAATAAGTTCAAAAGCCGAGAAGACGTCGCGCGGGTACCACGGAGTCGATATAGCCGTCCGCCTCGACGGAAGGCGCCAACTCTCCGTCGTACACAAGGGCCGTGCGAAGGGAGACGCCGGATCTTTTCACAAGCCGGTCGCACTTCGTGGAAATCTCTCCGATGATTTCACGGCCGATTTCGCGCTTGCGCTTGATTTCCACGACGCAGATCGACATCTTCGTCTGCAAAAGGAGATCAATTTGGACGCCCTTGCGTCCGCTCTTCACCGCAGCCGCACGCCTGAACGGCGCTGCGGACAAGATCAGCGCCTTGTCCATGTGCAAGGGCTCGAGGAGTTCTCTGTAGTTGTTCACCACGAGGTTTTCAAATGCAAGTCCCATGATGGCGTTCCATTCGTCAAACTGCGCCAGTGAATGAAAAGCATACGAACCTTCGTCAATGATGCGCGCCGCCGGACGGATGCACTTGAGATAGAACCGGGAATAGTTGTCCCTCAGCCGATAGTGCCTGTCCTTCATCTCTTCGCCCGTCTCCGGGTTGATTCCGGCGTCCGTAGAGACGAATCCCGCCTCCACGAGCTGATTGAGAGCGAGGGTGATGTTCCCGCTGCGTTCGACGCCAAGCTTCCGCGCAATTTCAGGAGTTCCAAGCGGACCGTCCGCCAGACTCTCCAAGACTTCCGACGCGAAGCGCGGACGCCGCGTGACGACATCGGCGAACATTTCGTCAAAGTCCACCCTGAGAACGCCGTTTGGGCGGAATGCGAGGTTTCGGATGTTCTCGGCCGCGCTGAGCGCGGGGTTGATCTCTTCAAGATAACGCGGCACACCGCCGGTGACCGACAGGACATCGAGCATGTCCTGCGTCGACACGCGCTCTGCGGCAGGCCCCCAGAATTTCACGCACTCCCGCAACGGCAACTCGCGAACCACGATGTCAAGCGACCGCCTCCCCATGTATGCGCCATTGTCCACGATGTTGTCCTTGATCCAACTTGAGACACTGCCGCATACGACAAGTACAAGACGGTCGTGCTTCTTCAACTGATTGTCCCAGACGATCTTGAGGTCATCGGCAAAGTC
>CAMIVJ010000400.1 GCA_946401765.1 uncultured bacterium
GCAAGCGAGCCGCTTGAAATTTTATGGATTAGTCCAAGAAATTTCAAGTTGAAACCTGCTCTCGTGCCTTGTCGCACCCGTCGCCGCGCTGCGTTTCGCCGTGTGGCGGGCGGGGCGTTGTCGGTGCGCGGGCGGGGCGAAGCGAGCAACGGACGGGGACAAGCCCCCGAACCCCCGAAGCGGCGTTGGCGGCTACAACGAGCGAGGAGAACGAATGAGGTTACGTTCGTGGCGGATGGAGATTATCTCTGGAATATTATCCTTCACGCGGTAGATGATGCGGTAGTCGCCGAGAAGAATCTGACGGATGTCCTTGCGGCCGAATTCCCTGACGACGCTGCCGGAAAGCGGAAAATCCTCAAGATGGGCAACGGCATCGAACACGGCATCTTCCCATTTCCACGCCGTCGGCCAGTCGCCGCTCTCCTGCGCGATGTAGCGAACGCACTGCTTGCGGCGCAATTTCCCGCGCTTGGACCAGAGGATCATAACCCCAGCTTCCTCTTGATCCGCTCGCGCTCGGCATGTGATTCTCGGATTTCCTCTTCTTGCGTGGTGAACTCGCCGCGATCCAGCTCTGCCTCGGCGGTCCAGAGATCGTCCATTAGCTCAAGCGTTTCGCGGATGTTGTCAAAGTCGGCCACGTCGATGACCACTTTCGAGGCGACGCCGTTTTGCGTGATGAGAAGGGGGCGTCTGGTCTTGGTGTTGCGGCTGAAGCATTCCGCCATTGTCTTGCGAAACGTGGAGAATGTCACCACGTCGTCCGCAAGACGCATCGTTTTCATTGTTCGCTCAAGAACTGGCATGGGAAATCCTGTCTTCGGGTTGAAAGAACATGGATATTGTACCACTTCTTGTACATATATGTCAAGGGGTGAGCCGCTTGAAACTTTATGTATTTGTCCAGAAAGTTTCAGGCAGAAGGAGGCGGCATGAAAGGATTTGAAAGGACGGGAGAGATGAACCACGGACTACACGGACTTGTTGCGTTTGCGCTAGCCAGTGAGGGTGAATTTACGGGGCCGTACGAAGTCGGGAATTTTATATCCTGACGATGTCGAGACTGTAGTCAAATCAAGCTTTATCATGAAAAGAAGAAAAATGAGAAAGACAACAAAACAATGGTGGGCGGCCTTTGCGGCGGCTCTGTGTTGGGCGGGCGTAGCGCTTGGTGCCGACATCCACTACGTTGCGGAGAACGTTGGCGGCGTGTATTGTGGGATGGGGTACGGGATCGACGGCACGATAAGCGTCTCGGCGCCCGCCGAGGGCGCGACGGTGAAGTACTCCGAATCCGCCGAGGGCCCGTGGCAGGACGAGCCAGTGACGTACAGGGACGTGTGCACGGAGAGGCCGATCTACTTCCAGATCACGGCGGAGGGATACAAGACGGTCGTCGACTCGCGCACTGTGACGGTCACGCCGAAGCAGCTCACCTCCGACTACGTGTGGCTCGTGCTGCCGCCCGAGGACTACGTGTACGACGGCGCGGCGAAGACTCCCGGCGCCGCATGCGGCGACGGCAACCCGTCGATCATCACGGAGGACGACTTCGCCGTGGAGTTCTTCGACAACGTCGACGCGGGCACCGCGACCGCGAAGTTCACCGGCAGGAACAACTACGCGGGCGAGGTGACCGAGGAGTTCGAGATAGCGAAGGCGGAGAACGAGTGGACGACGGAGCCTGCGATGGCGGGCTGGACGTACGGCCAGACGCCCTCCGAGCCCGCGAGCGCGGCGAAGGACGGCACCGCGACTGTGACGTATTCCCCAGGCGACGGATCAAAGCCGTCCAAGCCCGGCACGTACACGGCGACGTTCACGGTGCCCGAGTCGAAGAACTACAAGGAGCTGACGAAGGACGTGGAGTTCACGATAGCGCCGGCGATGATCCACTACGTTGCGGAAAACGTTGGCGGCGTGTATTGCGGCATGGGGTACGGGATCGACGGCACGATCAGCATCTCGGCGCCCGCCGAGGGCGCGACGGTGAAGTACTCCGAGTCGGCGGATGGCCCGTGGCAGGACGAGCCAGTGACGTACAGGGACGTGTGCACGGAGAGGCCGATCTACTTCCAGATCACGGCGGAGGGATACAAGACGGTCGTCGACTCGCGCACTGTGACGGTCACGCCGAAGCAGCTCACCTCCGACTACGTGTGGCTCGTGCTGCCGCCCGAGGACTACGTGTACGACGGCACGGCGAAGACCCCAGGCGCCGCGTGCGGCGACGGCAACCCGTCGATCATCACGCCAAACGATCTTGACGTCTCCTACACGGGCAACGTGAACGCGGGCACCGCCAAGGCGACGTTCACCGGGAAGAACAACTATACCGGCACCGTCGAGGAGGAGTTCGATATTAGGAAGGCCACTCCCAATGGTGGAGAGGAGCCCGGAGGGGGCACCGTGCCTCCGGGTGGACTTTCAAAGTTTGACGTTCTGGAAGAATACGACGGGGCGGAACATACGGTTGATGCGGCTGTGATACTCGCCGCATGGCAGGACAAGTATCCAGATGTTACGGTGGAGTATGCGTTGAGTGGCGATGCGGCGGACTGGACGGCTGCGCCTGCTGCGTTCGTCAATGTCTGCGAGACATCGATCTGGTACAAGGTCTCCCTTGTGAACTATGAGAATTTCATAAAGGAGGTCAAGGTGACGATCACGCCGCGCGACATTGCGAACGTCATCATTGCGCCGATCGACGATGTCACTTATGCGGATGCACCGGTTAAGCCGGCGCCGACGGTCACAGACGGTGAACCGTCTATCGTCACGCAGGACGACTACGACGTCGCCTACAACGCAAACGATGCTCCTGCGCAGGCGACGTTGACGTTGACCGGCAAACGCAACTACACGGGCACCACCACCGCCAGCTTCACGATACTTGCGCCGTCGGTGAAAGCAGCGGGGCTGACGGCGGAAATCAAGTGGTGCTACCTCAGGGCCAGCGGTACCTACTTCGCGCAGCTCAATGTGACATGCACCAACGGACTCGCGGCCGGCATAAGCGACTTGAAGTACATGTTCGCCGACCGCGTCGGTACGGACGGCAAGGTCGAGGCGTCTCTCTGGAATACGCCAAGGCGCTCGGCTCATTACAACGTGGAATCGCACGACGGTGAGACATTCCGCTATGTGGCGCTCGACGCTTCGCAGATTGCAGCGGAGAACGAGGCTGTCACATTCGGCGTTGCGGACACTTCGGCGAGCGAGATTCCGCTGGACGAATGTACGATCGAGATGTATGTTCATCGGCGAGTCGTGCCGCAGACGGGCAACGAGGGCGCGGCGAAGGTAGGCGCCTTC
>CAMIVJ010000401.1 GCA_946401765.1 uncultured bacterium
CCTGGCGCTCCGTGTGGTACACCACCTTGTTGCGGTATCCGAGCGTCTGCGGCGCCCCGACCACCTTGAGCGGCACCACCGAGCGCGCCACCCTCCAGAGGAAGTTCTCGAGCTGGTCCTGCTTAATCTTAAGCTCCGTCGCGTACGTGACGGGGGCATAGACGAGGCCGATGCGCCCCGCGGTCTCGGGCGGCGGCAGGCGCGCGTCCGGCGCGGCGCGCACGCCATGCGTCTCCACCATCTCGACGAGGCGCGCCTTCACGTAGCGCCTCTTCTGCTCCACGATCTCGGCCATCACCGTCTCGCCGGCGAAGGCGCCCGGCACGAAGCACACGCGCCCGTCGCCCAGGCGGCACAGCCCGTCGCCGCCGTACACGTTCTTCTCGATCTTGACTGTCACCGTCATGACGCCGCTCCAGTTATTCGCCGAACACGTAGAATGTGTTCACTCGCGGAAACACCGCGCCGATCGCCGGCGTGAGGTCGGCCACGCGGGCGCCCTTCGGCGCGTAGATGAACATCACCATGATCTTCGAGCCCTGCTCGCCCGTCTTCGCGATGATGCCCGGCAGCTCGCTCCACTCCTTGAAGGACGTCGTCTTCGGCTTGAGAACAGGGTCGATGCCGTCTCCGCTCCAGTCCTCCTCCACGAACGTGAACGAGCGCGAACCGTCAGCCGCCACATGCACCTCGAACGGCTGGAACGCGCGCGCCGCGCGGTCGCGCCACTTCTCCTCGGGCAGGAAGGCCCTGAAGAAGAACTGCCCCTTTCCGCATCCGTTCATCTTCACCCCGGCTCCGTCGAGCATCGCGAACGCGCGCGCCACCGCCGACGCGCGCTCAACGGTGACGGTGGAGTCGAAGGAGATCGTAGCATGTACGTCGAACTTCCTGGCGTCCTCCTTGAGCGTGCCCATCGCCTCGCCGGCGTTGTCCGCGGTGAGCTTCAGGTCAACCTCCTTCACCTGCCTCTTTCCGTCCCAGGCGAGCTGCACCTCGAAGAGCGCACCCTCCGCGTGCTTGGCCACGGTCACGAAGCGTCCGTACGATCCGGACTGGTCGAGCATGCCGTCCAGCTGGATCAGCGCCGGCCCGTGATTGTAGAGCGCGAACACCGCGCAAGGCGCGTTTGTGGAGGCAAGAGGCTGGCCGAGCGCGTCGCGCGCGCCGCCCGTGTACGCGAAAGGCGCCTCAAGGATGCGCCCTTCCTCCTCCGCGCACTTGTCCTTCAGAAAGGCCGTGACATTTCCCGACGGACGCGACGCCGCGTCCTTTCCCCACGCCTTCACCGACATCGTCACCTTCTCGCCGAGCGGCCAGAACCTCGCCGCCACCGGATCCACTCCCTTCCCACGCGGCAGGCCTATCTCGTCGCACGCCGCCGCTATGTCCGCCGGCGAAGCCACCGTCACGAACATCGCCTCGTACGCGCGATCGGAAAGCGGCCCAATGGCGAAGAACTCCACCGTCTCCCCCGCTCCGATCCCCGTCGCCTCCGCGAGGAAGCGCACCGTGCGCGCAGCCTTGTCGGCCGCCACGCCCTTTGGCGCGGAGTTCTCGGCCTTCCAGCGCGCGATCTCGTTCGTCTGGACAGGCGTCCATTCCATCGGCGACTTCAGCGGCTCGCCGCACGCCGCCGCGCACGCAGCAAGCGCCAGCGCGAACATCGCACCTTTCATGACGCATCTCCGCCCGCGCGCGTCATCTTCGCGACTGCGCGCTTGAACCCTTCCGCCGAGCGCTCGATTATGCGCTCGTCCACGCTGCACGAGAGGCGCACATGGCCGGCCATCCCGAAGCCTCTGCCCGGCACCGCGAGTATCAGCTCCTCCTGAAGCGCGTCCACGAACGCGAGATCGTCGCCGCCCGGCACCTTCGGGAAGAAGTAGAAAGCGCCCTTCGGCATGCAGAACTCAACTCCCGCGTCCCGCAGCACCTTCGCCATCAGGCGGCGGCGGCGGTCGTAGATCTCGAGGTCCACCGTCTGGTCGAGCAGATTGGCCGCGAGACGCTGGCCGATCACGGGCGAGTTCACGAATCCGAGCGTGCGGTTCGTGAGGGTTATGGCGTTCACGAGCGTGTCGCCGTCGGGCATCTCGGGATGCACCGCCACGTAGCCCACGCGCTCGCCGGCGAGAGAGAGCGTCTTCGAGAACGAGCCCAGCACCACGGCGTAGGGCGTGAGAGGCATAACGGGCGGCACAACCGCGCCGTCGTATGCGAAGGCGCGGTAGGGCTCGTCGCTCAGGAGGTAGAGCGGACGCGCCGCGTCGCCGAGCTCCGCCTCTCGCGCGGCGTTCACCTCGTTCACTATCTGGGCGAGGCGGCGCATGTCCTCCTCCGCGTAGATGCACCCCGTGGGGTTGTTCGGCGAGTTCACGAGAAACGCGCGCGTCCTAGGCGTCACGGCCGCCGCCATCGCGTCGAAGTCGGGACGGAACCCCTCGTCGGGCTTGGAGTCGATCGCCTTGAGCACTCCGCCGAAATGGCCGCAGTAGCTTCCGTACTCCACGAAGTACGGCGCGGGGCATATCACCTCGTCGCCCGGCTCTATCACGGCGCGGAAGAAGCTCACCAGCGCGCCCGCCGCACCCACGGTCATCACGATTCCGCCCGGCGCGACGGCCGTCTTCTGCTGATCCGTGATGTAGCGCGCCATCGCCTCGCGCACGGCCGGGATTCCGGCGTTGGGGCAATATCCAAGGCCAAGCGGCTCTATGGCGCGCGAGGCAAGCTCCACCAGAACATCCTTCGTCTTCGCAGGCGGCGGCACGTCGGGGTTGCCGAGGGAGAAGTCGCACACGGCGTCGGCGCCATGCGTGCGCTTCAGCTCTATGCCCTTCTCGAACATCTTGCGTATCCAGGAAGAGCCCGCCATGGACTGTTTGATCTGATTCGTAACGCTCTGCATTCTGAAACTCCCAGATTCGGGACAATGGTTGTCCGGGATGGATTCGAACCATCTCGAAGGGTATCAAAAACCCCTATGCTGCCATTACATCACCGGACAGTGGAAAACGGGTTGAAATTATATCAATTCCACGGCGTGGAAGCAAGAGCGGATTCAGCGCATCAGCGAATCAGCAGCGTAATGCCGGTCTTCGGATAGTAGATGCCGTCTTCTTCGACCTTCATCTTGACCCTGCCACCATTGCGCACGCCGAAGAACTTAAGACCTTCGTAGTTCGCAGGCACGGCTGCCGACCAGTCGACGACCTTCTCCAGCGCATGCACTTTGCGCGAGCCGAGCAGGACGTTCACCGTCGCGCCGTCCGCAAACGTAATGGTCTTGTTGCCGTTGGCGTTGCCGCCGCCC
>CAMIVJ010000402.1 GCA_946401765.1 uncultured bacterium
TGGCGGGGAGCGGGCCGGAGGAATGTTGCCATTGTTGCCAGTATCCAGTTCCAGTTGCCAATGCCCAATTGGAAACTGGCAACATTGGAATTGGCAACACTTGCACATTGGCAACATTCACAGCCGTTCGGCGGGAACCGCATGGGGACAGCCCCCGAATGTCCTACGGCTCGGCGAGACGCCTCGCCCCACCCAGCGGTCGCAACAGGGCGCGGGGAGTCCCCTTCAAGTCATTTTAGATGCGCCAGCGCACATGACGCCCGCATTGGCTGTTTGCGCATTCACGCCTGCTTGACAGTGCGAAGGCGTAGCTGGCCGCATGCGGCGGCGACGTCCTTGCCGCGGCTGCGCCTGAGCATCGTCTGGATGCGGGCCTTCATCAGCACGTCGAGGAAGGCGAGCTGCGTGGCCTCGTCGGGCGTGGCGAGGTCAGGACGATGATCCACCGGCGAAAGCGGTATGAGGTTCACCTTGCATGAGGGAAGCGTCTTCAGGCGGCGCACCAGCTCCTCAGCGCACGCGCGCGAATCGTTCAAGCCCTTCACGAGCGTGTACTCGAACGTAATCACGCGCCCCGTCTCGCGCGTGTATTCGCGGCACGCCGCCAGCAGCTCGTCGATGGGCCAGCGCCTGTTGACCGGCATAAGCTGCGAACGCAGCTCGTCGTTAGGCGCGTGCAGTGAGACGGAAAGCTCGAACTGCAGCCCCTCCGCAGCAAGCCTCTTGAAGCCCGGCACAACCCCGCAAGTGGAGAGAGTGATGTGCCGCGCACCGAGATTCGGCCCCTTGCCTGCGTTGAGGATCTTCAGGGCGCGCATCGTCTCGTCGTAGTTCGCGAACGGCTCGCCCATGCCCATCACAACGAGGTTCGTAAGGCAAAGGCCCGACCCCTGGCGCTTGTTCTCGGGCGTGGCGAAGAGATGCTGGGCGCACATCACCTGCGCCACGATTTCATCCGACGCAAGAGAGCGCACTAGCCCCTTCGCGCCGCTTGCGCAGAAGGCGCATCCCATCGCGCAGCCCACCTGGCTCGAGATGCACTGCGTGAGACGTCCGGGACGGCCATCCGAGGACTTTGCGGTCCCCGCCGGAATCACCACCGTCTCAACGGAATTTCCGTCGGCTAGGCCCAGAAGCAGTTTAGTGGTGCCGTCATCAGCGCGTTCGCTCGCGAGCACTTTCGGCACCGCAAGCGGGAACTCGCGCGCGAGATCGGCGCGAAGGTCCTTCGGCAGCGTCGTGGCCTCGTCCCAGCTCTGTATCCAGTCGCGGTAGAGCGCCTGCAGAATCTGGTCCGCCCTGAACGCGCGCATGCCGCGCTCGACGAGCAGCGCGCGCCACTCGTCGGGATGCACGGACCATGCTGGCCTTGCTCTTATCGGCTCGCCTTCCATGCCTCGGTGATCGTGTAGTACTTCACAAGCATGTTGGGCAGATAGTCGGCGGGCTGCTCGCCCTTCTTCATCCAGCCGAGGTACATGTTCATCACCTGGCTGAAGTGCGCCTCGTGGCCGATCTCGTACTTCTGCGGCACCACCATCGTCCACCCATCGCCCTCGGCCTTGAACGTGACGCCGGGATACGTCTTGTTGAACTTCTCGACCGCGGCGGCGAGCGCCTTCTCAAGCGCCGCCTTGTCCTGCCCGGCGCGCGGCTTCACATAGACGCGCGGCTTGTAGCCCTCCTCCGCGCCCTGGCGGATCACGATCTCGCTCTTCGTGCCGCGCATGAGCGAGTAGTGCGTGTCGCCCGTGCCGGCGGGCGGCATGAAGTGCCATTCCACGCACACCTTGGCGTGAACGCCCTTGAGCGCGTACGTGAACTCGCCGTTCGCCTTGCACTGCAGCACGTTTTCCTTGTCCACGGACTTCTTCAGGAACTCCGGCCACGTTTCGAGCCCAGTAGAGGTCTTGTAGTCCGCCGCAGTGATGGGCGTCGCCCACGAGCGGGCCTTGATCATCTTCACGTCGGAGAACTTCAGCGTCTCGCCGGGGAACGTCTCCCACTGGACGAGGTCCACTAGGTGCGTCGTCACGTCCACGATCGCCTCGCCCTGCTGGTCGGTGTCGTAGTACCAGCCGGGACGCTGCAGCGGCTTGCCGTTCACGAGCTTGCAGAAGTGGTGCACCGAGACCTTCGTGACGGCGGGATCGTCGGGCGTGCCCTTCTCCTGCTCGCCGTAGAGGTCCTTGGCCGCCACGAGCGCGCGCTGGAGAATCGTGGTGATCTCGTTGCGCTCGGTCATTATGTCGGCGAAGTAGAGCCCCTTCTCGTCGGCGATCTTCGCGGCCTCCTGGAGTTTGGCGAAGGCGTCGGGCGTGATGGCCATCGGCTTGTCGGAAAGGACGTTGAAGCCGGCCTTGATGGCGGCGAGGTAGTAGTCGGCCTTCTTGTTGTTCTTGCCGGCAAGTACCACCACGCTGGAAGACTTGTTGTCCAGCGCAAGCGCCTTCTGGAGGTAGTCGTCGCCCGTATAGACGGTCTCCTTCCACGAGGTGGGGTCCTTCTCGCGCGTGTTGAACGCGTCAACGAGCTTGCAGTGCGCCTCGACGTCCGGACCCTTCGGCGCGAACACGGGAACGTCCTTCGCCACGCCCTCGTAGTTTCTGTTCAGCACAAGCGCCGCGTGGAAGTGGCCGGGATCGATTTCCACGAACCTCGCCTCCTTCACGGGACTGCGCGTGGCCTTGGCCGCGCCCGTCGCGCACTCTTTGCAGCATCCCGCGGCCAGCGCCGCCACCGCACATCCTATCATCATGCTCTTCATGTCGTTCCTTCCTTTCTGGTTTCGAGGTTTCGAGGTTTCGAGTTTCTAGTTTCTGGTTTCGAGTTTCTAGTTTCTGGTTTCGAGTTTCTAGTTTTCGCATCTCACTGAACGTTGAACTATAAACTCTGAACTTTAAACTTTGAACTACTCCCGCCATCTCCTGTGCGCCCACAAATACTGCTCCGGGTACTGGCGTATCGCCTCGCCGAGGCGGTCGTTCAGAAGCTGCGTGCATGTAGCCCTGTCGGCGTCCTTGGGGAAGACGAGAGGATCGCCGCCGACGAGGCGGTACCTGAACGGAGCGACGCGCACGAACGAGCCAACCACGATTGGCCGCCCCGTGCGCATCGCGAGGCGCGTCGCGCTCGTGAAGGTCTTGGCCGGGCGGCCGAGAAACTCGAGCGGCATGCCCTTCGACGTGTGCTGGTCCATCAGAATCGTCATCGCCGCGCAGTCGCCCTCCCACTGCCGCATTATTTCCGGCGTGAAGCCGTGCTTCTTGTCGATCACCGTCACGGGGCCGCGGAAGTGGTGCCGCTTCA
>CAMIVJ010000403.1 GCA_946401765.1 uncultured bacterium
TGGAAAGCCGTATGCGGGAAATCCGCACGTACGGTTTGATGAGGGGGAAGTCGCATCGGCGGCAACGCCGAGGCGTGGGTCTCTACTCTACACAAGAAAAGAATTCCTGAATGCCACGGTGGCGCTGGCGGCGGCGTCCGCCGCGCCAGTCGCGCGCGCGCAGTCCGCCGCTCCGGGAACGGATGCCAAGGCGCCCTGTACGACGCCCCGCAACCGCAATCCCTACAAGGGCATCGACTGGGCCACGACGCAGCAGATCCGCGGCACCACGCACGTGCACTGCAAGACGCAGGAGGACCTCGAGACGATCCTGAAGCGGATCGAGTTCATTACGCTCTCCAACTACTATCCGAGCGCGCCGTGGTGGCCGCTGGCGAAGATGACGGAGAACTACTACCGCGTCCACCACGACTTCCCGGTGATGGTGAACGACAAGCGCGTGGAGGGTCCGTTCGACTGGAACAAGATCGTGGGGCAGTGGATCAAGGAGCTGCCGGCGGAGCTGCAGGCGGAATATCCGTTCAAGGAGGGCGGCAAGATCTTCAAGCCGCTGCCGGAAGGCGTCCTCGAGGCGCCGAACGCCGAGCACCATGCCTTCAGGTACGAGAACGGCCATGGGATTCCGTGCCTGCACATGAACGCGCCGGGGTCGACGTTCGCCTCTGGCACGTTCGACCAGTGGCAGAAGCGCCGGTTCCAGACGGGCGTGCGCGGCGGCTACAACTTCGGCTCGGGCGAGCTCTGGAGCACGGCCATCGACCGGATGATCGCGGGGCTGATCTATCCCGACGGCGGCGGCGTGACGATCAACCACCCCGTGTGGTCGTCGTACGACAGGATGTTCCTCCTGAAGCTGCTCGACCACGATCCGCGCGTGCTCGGCATGGAGGTGATCGAGAGCGGCGCGGGCAACGGCGAGACGTACTGGGACTGGGTGCTCGCGACGGGGCGGCAGTGCTTCGGGTTCTTCGTGCCCGACCACCGCATCCGGCGCAAGGACGGCTCGTTCGGCGTGAGCGTGCTCCTAACGCCGGAGCGCAGCGTCCAGGCCTGCCTGAAGGCCTACCGGAATGGAAACTTCTACGGCGCGAAGCGCGGTCTCCGCGAACTGAACTTCACGCGCATCTCCTTCCACGAGACGACGGTGGAGGCCGAGACCGACAAGCCGGCCCGCTTCGAGGTGATCACGGGCCTGGGCGTCGTGAAGACCGTGAAGAAGGGAACCGGCGTGAAATGGACGATGGGCGGGGTGTATTCCTCCAGCGCGCCGCGCAACAAGGCGCACATCTTCGCGCGCATCAAGGCGTACGCCCTCGATGGCTCGGGCGAGGAGCTCTTCTCGCAGCCCTACATGCTGGTTCCAGAGCCATGAAAACGACAACCCTATTCTTTTTCTGCGCTGTCGCCATGGCGCTTCCCGCCGCCGCCACGTACCGCCAGCCGAACTACGACGAATCCAAGATACACCCATACACGCTCGAAGACCCGCTGACCTTCATCGACGGAACGAAGGTGAAGTCCCCAGCGGACTGGCCTCGGCGCCGCGCCGAGATACTTGGCATATTCGCGCGCGAAATGTACGGGCAGCCGCCGCCCGCGCCCGAGGCCGTGGTCACAGAGGTCTGGGACGTCAAGAAGAAGGCTCTCGCGGGCTACTGCATCCGCAAGCAGGTGAAGATGTGGTTCAAGAAGGATAAGACCGGTCCCTGCATAAACTGGATAGTATTCATCCCGCGCCACGCGAAGGCTCCGTCGCCCGTCATCCTTTTTCTCAACTATCGCGGCAACCACGAGCTTGTGCCCAACACAGACATCCCCGTGCAGCAGGCGTGGACGCGGTCTGGACCGAAGACGGACGGCAACAAATCCTCTGCCCGTACGCGCGGCGTCATGTGCGATCCGAACAGCAACAGTATCCTGCCGATCGGAATGCTGCTCGCGCGCGGCTACGCCGTCATGAGCGCCTGCTACTGCGAAGTGTCGCCCGATCCATCGTTCAAGGAGCAGGATCCCGCGTTCCGGCAGGATCCGTTCGCGTACACCGGCGTATTCGACCTCTGGCCGAAGCGCGATGAATCCAGGGACGACAACCCCACGGCGCTCGGTGCATGGGCCTGGGCGCTTTCGCGCGGTCTCGACTACGCCGAGGCGGATCCTCTTCTCGATGCGAAGCGCTGCGTGGTGACGGGATGCTCGCGCCTCGGCAAGGCTGCGCTTCTGGCGGCCGCGCGCGACGAGCGTTTCGCCGTGTGCGTGCCAAACCAGACCGGCGGCGGCGGCGCACCCCTCGCCAAGCGCGACTATGGCGAGAACACCTCTACCGAGAATGCGATGTTCACGCACTGGTACTGCAAGGCATACCGCAAGTATGCAGACAGGCCGTGGGAGACGCTTGACTTCGACCAGCACCTCCTTCTCGCCGCCGTCGCGCCGCGCGCCCTCTTGGTCGAAGGCTTCGACACGAGTAAGTGGATGCACACCAAGGGCGAGTATCTCGCCTGCCGCGCCGCAGCGCCGGTGTGGGCGTTCCTTGGCCGCGGCACCATGCCGGACGTTCCTTATCCCGACAACTACTCGACCGCAGGCATCGGCGAAAGCTTTGGTTACGTGCGTCGCAGCGAGCAGCACGGCATCGCCGCGCACGACTGGATGTGGATGATCGACTTCGCGGACCGCGAGTTCGGCATAAGGCGTTGATGAATACGGTGTCGTATCCTGGCGGCGCCCTCCGGCCTCTCGCCTTCCGGGCTTCTCGGCCCCGTCCAGATAGTCTCTGAACGCTAGGATTATGCTATACTACTGCCAACCACAAGTAGAAGGATATTGTAATGGCGAAAGAAAATACGAGGGATTCGCTCGATGAGAGCTGAGTCGCATCCTTGTTGCCTGACGATTGCGGGCAGTGACTCCGGCGGTAACGCCGGCGTGCAGGCCGACTTGCGCGCGTTCCACGCCTACGGCCTGCACGGCTGCACGGTGTTCGCGGCGCTCACGGCGCAGAACCCGTTCGGCGTCTCAGCCATCCATCAGGTGCCGCCGGATTTCGTGGCGGCACAGCTCGACGCAGTGCTGGGCGTCTACGCGATCAAGGCGCTCAAGACGGGGATGCTCGCCGACGCGGCGGCAATCGAGGTGGTGGCCGACCGCGTGGCACGCCATCCGGAGATCGCGAAGGTGGTTGATCCCGTGATGGTGGCGACGCGCGGAGCGAAGCTGATCGCCGACGACGCAGTGGCAACGCTGACGGCGCGTCTGCTGCCGTGCGCGACGCTCATCACGCCGAACCTACCGGAGGCGGAGGTGCTGTGG
>CAMIVJ010000404.1 GCA_946401765.1 uncultured bacterium
GCGCCATGAGCGCGTCGAAGCCGGCCTTGTCGCACACGATGTTCTTGAAGAGAAGAACCGCGTACGGATTGATTTCGGCGGGCGTGGCGGAGTCGACGCGCGGCAGATTGCGCACCATCAGGTCCACCATGTCGTTGACCTCGCCGGTCAGCACGAGCGCGCTGCGCTCGACGCCGATCTTCTTGAGGAACGCCGCCATCAGCTTGGTCTTCGCCGCCTCGAACTTGAACTCGGAGACCACCAGCACCTCGCCGGCGGCGATCTTCTCGGAGACGGCGCGCGCGAACGCGAGCTGCATCACCTTCTTGTTGATCTTCTGCGAGTAGTCGCGGGGCTTAGGGCCGTGCGCCACGCCGCCGCCGCGCCACACAGGGCTCTGGCGGAAGCCGGCGCGGGCGTTGCCCGTGCCCTTCTGCTTCCAGGGCTTCTTGTTCGAGCCGGCAACTTCGCCCTTGCTCTTCGTGCACGCCGTGCCGGCGCGCATCGCGTTGCGGATCGCGGTGACCGCGTCCTTGAGCGCCTGCGCGCCCTTCTCCATCACGAGCTGGCCGTCGTCGACCGTAAGATCGGCCGCGGCCTCGCCGGCGGAGGTGTACTGCTTAATCGTGCTCATGATTACTTAGCCCCCTTCTTGGCCTTGAACGCGAGCGCCGCGTTGAGGAGGGACTTGCGGACGAACACCGTGCCGTTGCGGGCGCCGGGAACCGAGCCCTTCACGAGGATCACGTTGTCCTCGGGACGGATCTGAACGACCTCGAGGTTCGTGTTCGTGCGCGTGACGTCGCCCATGTGGCCGGGCATCTTCTTGCCCTTCTCGATCCAGCCGGGGAGGTCGCGCGCTGCGAGGCCGCCCGTGCGGCGCTTGGAGTGGCCGCCGTGCGTCATGTTGCCGCCGGCAAAGCCGTAGCGCTTCAAGACGCCCGCGAAGCCCTTGCCCTTCGTGGTGCCGGTGACGTCAACGTACTTGACGTCCTTGAAGTTCTCGACCGTGAGCACCTGGCCCACCTTGACGTCCTCGCCGTCGTCGAGCGCGAACTCCTTGAGCACGCGCACGCCCTTGGTGAGGCCGCCGGTCTTCGTGAGGTGGCCGCTCTCGGCCTTCGTCATGCGGTTGCGCGCAAGACGGCCCCCGTGATTCTCCGCGTCGGCCTTGGGATCCTTCCAGAGCTTCTGCTCGCCGAAGCCGAGCTGCGCGGCCACGTAGCCGTCGCGCTCAAGCGTCTTGAGCTGAACGACCGGGCAGGGGCCAACCTCGATCACGGTCACGCAGAGGCGCTTGCCGTCGGCAAACACCTGCGTCATTCCAACTTTCTTGCCTATCAAGCCTTCCATCACAATCCTCCTTATACCTTGATCGTGATGTCCACGCCCGCGGGCAGGTTCAGCTTCTTCAGCTCGTCGATCGTCTTCGCCGTGGGGTTGACGATGTCGAGCAGACGCTTGTGCGTCCGCATCTCGAACTGGTCCATGGACTTCTTGTCCACATTCGGCGAACGGTTCACGGTGAACCGCTCGACGCGCGTAGGCAGCGGGATCGGGCCCACTACATGCGCACCCGTGCTCCGGGCCGTCTCGATGATGCCACCGACGGCCTGATCCAGCACACGATGGTCGTATGCCTGGAGGCGGATGCGTACTCTCTGCTGTTGCATCTCTTTGTTCCTTGGTTTCGTTTACTGCGATTCCTGCCCTTTCACGACCCCGACGTCGCCGGTCGGGCTCTTTGCCCGTTGCCGCCGCGGCCCCTTCAGGCCGTCTCGGAGTTGAGTGTCCGGTCAGTCCCCCCTCCAAAAGACCTCAGAACACAATCAAGAACGCCCGTGGCGCCTTCCCGGCACACACGAGCGTTTCTGCCCTCTTGCCGGACGCATCAGGCGGTTTCCCTTCCTGACCGTATCGCGAACTTTGCCCCTTTTTTGGGTGGGCGAATAGTATAGCATAAGGCGTTGGCGCGCGCAAGGGGGAAAATTCAAAATGTTATGGGGACGAAATCGCCGGGGGTACCGACGCAGAGAACGCCGTTGTCGCTAGAACGCCATTCCGGCGATTGGCTCGGCGTACTGCCGGGCGTCTTCCAGGAACTTCAGGTATTTGGAGTCTTTTGCCGGATCGGGAAGTTCGGCCGCATGCTGGCTTTTCCACGTCTTGTGCTTCTCGTTCAGCTCCTGCACCTTCGTGCGGAGCTGCGAAAGCTCGTAGGTGGCCTTGCGCTTCGCCTCGCCGTCTGAATCGGCTGCGGCCTCCACCTCCTTCGCCTTGGCCCTGAACTCGGCGACTGCCGCCGCCGCATCGGCGGCGTATGGACTGCGGGCCGCGGCGTCGCGCAGTACCTCCTCCTTGCGCTTCTCGGCCTCGCCGTGAAGCTGGTAGTACATGCGCAGGCACTTGCGCTGGTTTTCGGAAAGAAGGTCTGGGCTGCCGGTGAAGCAGTGCAGGCTCTTCGCACGCACGCGCACCGTCTCGCCGAGGCCCTTGGGCGTGAAGTCGCCCACAAGCCACAGCTCGCCGCCAACGCTCTCGCATTTCTCTATGCGGAAGAAGCGCCCGCCCGACACTGCGCCCTTCGTCTTGCCGTCAAGCGCCACCACTTCGGTGACGCGGTTCAGCACGCCCCACTTCGCCTTCTGCGCAATGGAATGCACAACGCCCTTCAGGCTGGGCAGATCGTCTTCGTCCTCGGCGGGCGCGGGCGCGGCGGTGCTGCGGGCGGGAACGACGGCTGCGGAGGTCGAGGGCGCGCTACCCTTGCCAGGCTTTGCTGCAGCCTCCCCTGCCGGCGCGGGCGCGGCGGGCTTCTGCGCGGGCGCAGCCGCCTTGGACTGCGTTTCCCCGCCGGCGTCTGCGGCGGAAGCGCCGCCATGCCCAATGCACTTGGCAACGAGGCCGCGTATGGAGGCGCGTCCCCCGGCAGGAATCTTCTCGCCCACGACGGGGGCGAATTTCCACGTGGCGGCCAGCAGCACCGCCGCCACGATGATGTACGCGGGCCAGAAGTTCTTTCCCATGGCGAAAGCTCGCTCCTACTTTACGGGCACAAGGCGGTCGCCGCCGAAGTACGGGCGTATGGCCTCGGGCAGAAGCACGGAGCCGTCGGCCTGCAGATGCTGCTCGAGGAGGGCCACCATGAGGCGGGGCAGGGCCACGCCAGAGCCGTTGAGGGTGTGCACGAGCTTCGTCTTGCCGTCGGAGTCCTTGAAGCGGCAGTTCAGGCGGCGGGCCTGGTAGTCGGTGAAGCAGCTGCACGACGACACCTCGAGCCACTGCTTCTCGCCCGGCGCCCAGAGCTCGAGGTCGTAGCACTTGG
>CAMIVJ010000405.1 GCA_946401765.1 uncultured bacterium
ACGCGCACAACACCTCGCCGCATCCCTACAACCTCGCGAGCCGGTCGTGGATGACGGACTGCGTGTTCGACGCCTCGGGCTGGCACGCGGCGGCGGGCACGATGGGCATCATGCTCGCGGGGAACGACGGCTGGATCGTGCGCGGCTGCCATTTCCTAAACCAGCCCGACTCGGGTTCGCCAGACCAGGGGGGCATCGACTTCGAGGCGCAGGGCGAGAACTGCCTCGTCGACCGCTGCACGTTCCGCAACAACGCTGGCGCTGCGATCGAGGTCCTCGGGCTGAGGAGCCCGCAGACGCGCAACGTGCACATCCGCGCCTGCAAGTTCGACCGCAACAACTGGTCGTACAAGAACGGTCCCGCGGAAATCCAGGTGTGGGGCTCGCCGCATACGGATGAGGACGTGGCCTGCTCCAACGGACGCATCGAAGGGAACGGCTATGTGCTTGTGCCGGGCGTGCCGTTCTACGTGAACCACTCGCGCACCACGAACGACTGGACGCTCGTGGACAACCGCGAATTCGACTTCGCCGAAGAGCTCGACAGGGCCTTCCCGTATATCGATCCGCCAGAGGTTCGTACGTGCGGCGAAATCTGGACCGACAGCCGCGTGGCTGCGCTCTCGGCACGCGTGCAGGACGGCCTCGGTAGGGCGGTTTCGATGAAACCGCCGATAACCGGTAGGGCGGTCGCCCCGCGACCGCCGCTTACGCTCGCGTGGGAACAGATCGAGGGGCCGGCCGGCGTCGCGTTCGCGAATCCGTCCGCCGCATGCACAAAGGCTACGTTCCCCGGTGAAGGCGACTACCGCGTGCAGGTGAAGGCCGACAACGGCACGCTCTGGCGCACGTCGCGCACTGCGGTGCACGTGCTTCCCGCCGGCGCGCGCACGTTCGGCGCGTGGGACTTTGCCAGGCCGCTAGACGCGCAGGGCTGGCGCGCGGAGAACACGGGCACTTCGTATCGTCACATTCCGGGAAACATCTCGTTCTGGGACACCGAGTCGTTCCCCGTACGGCTCGTATGCGGCGACTACTACGTGATTGCGATGCAGAATGCGGCAGGCGCGTGCCTTGTCTCTCCCGACGACCGCGACACGGGCGTCTCCTTCGGCGGCGACTGCGCCAACGCGGTGCGTGTGAAGATGATGAACCACACCGACTCGGCGCGGATGCGCCTCTGGTGGCAGACGGACGCCGCGCCGGAGTGGAAGGAGGATTGCTCGGTGGCATTCGACGTGAAGCCGCACGACACGGACGATGCCGTCTACACCGTGCCGGTGCCGAGCATCGGCGTTGCGAAGCAGCTGCGACTCTCATTTTCCGCAGATGGTTCGCCCGTCACCGGCACTTGCCGCATCGACTACATCTGGGCTGGCTGTCTGCCGCTTGATTCCACGTCGCTTTGAATTGGCCTCCCTTGTCAGTGTGCGGGAAACATGATAGAATACGTGCCCGAAAAGGGAGAGAAATGAACAGAAGGAACTTCATAAAAACGGCGGCGCTTGCGCCGCTCTTCGGCGCCGTGGGCGCCAGTGCCTCAACGCCCACCGCGGCATCTTCCGGACAGGCCTGGAGCGGTAAGAACCATCCTCTGGCCGGCAAGAAACTTCCTCCGTGGAAGCCAGGCGAGTTTCAAGTGCATTTCATCTACACGGGCGTGGCGGAGAGCATGTTCTGGATTCTGCCAGACGGCACCACGATGCTCCTCGACTGCGGCGACCACGCTGCCTGGACACGCGGCAAGAAGGCGGTGTGGATACTCCCAAACGGCAGAAAGAACGCGGGCGAATGGATCGCTCGCTACGTGACGCGTGTCAATCCCGCGAAGACCGCCGTTGACTACATGATGCTCTCTCACCACCACTCCGACCATGGCGGCGGCGCGACATGGGGCGCCGGCACGCGCGAATGGAACGGCACGAGCATCTCCGTGAGCGGCTTCATGCAGGCGGCGGACACTCTCAAGTTCGGCACGGCGTTCGACCGCGGGTGGCCGAACTTCAACGATCCCATTCCGGACGAAAAATGCGACACCGTCTGCTACTCTCTGATGCGCAAGGTCTATGACTATCTGATGCAGCGCGACGGACTGAAGATGGCTCAGTTCAAGGTGGGCGCTAAGAACCAGGTGGCGATGCTGAAGAACGCAGCGGACTATCCGTCCTTCTCCATAACCAACATCACCGGCAACGGCAAGATCCTGTGCCGCGACGGCAAGGTGCGCGACCTCTACGCGGAGTTCCACAACGCGAAGCGGCTCAACGAGAACGGCATGAGCCTCGGGCTTCTCGTGCAGTATGGTCCGTTCCGTTTCTACTCGGCCGGCGACTTCTCCGACAGTCCGAGGCTCCCAGACGGCTCTCGGCGCAACATCGAGGCTGAGCTCGCGAAGGAGCTAGATCCAGTGGACGTGGCGAAGGTCAACCACCACGGCCACCACTCCATGCCTGCCGAGCTAGTGGCGGCGCTTCAGGCGCGCGTATGGACGGCCTGCATGTGGGACCAGCTTCACATCACGGCCGACACTCTCACCCGCCTTTCCGACCGCGCCGCCTATCCTGGTCCGCGCCTTGTGGCGGCGGGCGTGTTCACCCCGGAGCGACGCTTCGAGGACGCGGGAAAGGATTTTGTCCGCGACATCGCCCCCGAGGCTTTCGACGCAGGCCACGTGGTGCTGAACGTCGCTCCAGGCGGCAACGCATATTCTGTGGCATACGTGACGGCGGACGATGAATCCATGACCGTACGCGGAGCATACGACTTCACCTCCCGCAACTCAAAGGCGTGATCAGCATGAAAGACAGGACAATGCATGCAATTGCCGCCCTCGCGGCGTTTTCTCTCCAGTTGGCCATTCTCGCGGCGGACTACGAACCGGCGCCGATAGTGTTCGGCACTCCCGCCGCCAACGAGAAGGGAATCATGGTTCTCGGCAACGGCGAGATGGGCGCCACGGCGTGGCTGGACGCCGCCGGCACGCTGCACACAGTGCTGCAGAACTCCGATTCGTGGAACGAGGGCGGTCGCCACGTGAAGACAGGCGCGATCGACTACGATACCAAATCGCCGGTTGATGCGGGAACGTATCGGCAGGAACTTTCGATGGCGCATGGCGAGTTCGAGGCGTCGTGGAAGAGCGGAGGCAAGGCGGTGTCGCTTCGCTACCGCATCCAGCAGGGAACGGATTCGATCGCGGTGTGCGACGTGAAGGGCGCGCCAGACGTCGAGGCGAAGGTGGTCAACTGGCGTCTCTACCCCGGCGGGTC
>CAMIVJ010000406.1 GCA_946401765.1 uncultured bacterium
AAGATCTCGTACTCGAACTTGCCCTGCGCACCCATCGGCCAGTCGGGGGTCTCCTTCACCTTGACGACCTTCGCCGCGCGGTCGATGCTCTCGACGGTGCAGAGCGAGTCGGACCACATGTGCAGGAGATGGATGTCGGCGCTCGCGAGATCCATCGAGTCCGGGATGTCATTCGCGTCGTAGGGCATGACGCGGTTTTCGTCGTCGGTCGGCGGACGCGACCAGTGTCCCGCCAGGTTTGGGAGGAGGAACGCGCCGAAGCGCGCGGAATGCTCGAAGCGGTTGGTGCCGCCGGGGACGACCGCCGTCTTTACCCAATCGCCGTTCTTCGCGAGCGCGCGGAAGAAGGTCGGCTTGCCGTCAGTCCCCTTCGCGTCGGCGGCCCAGAACGGCGTCCCCTCGACCCGGCTCCAGCCCGTCACCTTGACGCCGCCGCAGAGCTCGACCTCGCCGGAGCGCTCGGCGCGAAGGACGAGCCCCGTCACGGCGGAGACCTCGAGCGGACGCTCCAGAAGGTAGCGCCCCGCCTTGACTGCAATTTCATGCGGCGCCGACTGGTCTCTCGCGGCGGCCGCGAGCGCGGCGGCGAGTTCCTCGGGCGTGCCGACGGCCACCGAACCGGCCGAAGCCGCCGTTGCCGCCGCAAGAGCTGCGGCGGCGAAAGCCGATTTCATCCTGACAGCGTTTCTCATTGGTGCGAACTATACAACGTCGACATGGTCCACGAATCTGTAAGCATTATACCACAACCAGCTCAAAATGCCCACCCCTTAATCAGGGAGTGCCCCGAGAGAATTATGCTGAAAACATGCTGCCTCATCAGGCGAAAAAGTGATTCTGGCCCTCGAGACGCTTGCGCAGCCCGGCATAGGGCACTGCGCCGACGTCGCCCTTGGCTGCGTCGAGCGCAAGCGCCGCGGCAGTGCCCGCCACCTGCCCGGACACGAAGCAGCTCGGCATCATGCGGATGGTCTTGACGTAGTCTTCTTCCACGGAGATGCAGAGCCCGCAGGCGAAGACATTCGCAGGTTACCATGGGGTCTGACCCCATAGCATTCAAAAATGGACCTTGGATATCCAAGCGCCCCAGGCGCCAACGCGAAACGTCGTTCCGCCGACAAATTCCGCATTCTTCGAATAGACAGCATCAGGCGAGACACGCCCCTTGACGTCGCGATTTTCTTCATCTGCCGCAAGATATGACGCCGTCTTGCGCTTCGGAACAGCGAACGAGACGTCGCAACGGACGTCTTTGCCTGTCCAGTTCTGCACCACAAGCATGGTTTCGCGCCCATTCCGCCTGACAAAAGCCGTAACGGAATCATTTGCCGTCGTGTCAAGCCATGTCAGGCCCCCCTCGCCGTTGATGTCAGTGAACGCGGAATGTTCGCGGCGAAGTGCAGCAAGGCGCTTCACGAGTGCATGACGCGACTTCCCCGGCTCGCGGTCGAGCTGCGTCCAGTCCATCGGTGTCTTGCCGAACATCGAATGGCGCTCGTCGGAATCGGCCAGTTCATTGCCGGTGAAGAGCATTGGCACGCCGTCGAGCGTAAACATCCAGACAAGAACCTGGTCGACGGCTTCATGTCCCCACTGCACCTCGCGCCGAGGACGCAGGTCAGTTGCAATGTCGTGGTTCTCGTAGTGGTTCACGAATCTCGAGCCGACAGGGCACGAACTTTCGCGCTCAACCCACGAGTTGCGCACCCTGGCGGCATTGAGACCGGGGAACCAGCCGTAGTCCGCATCGAAGCCCTTGTACTGGTTGCAGACGGTAAAACCTTCACAGAGGAGAACCGCCCTTCCGCCAGAAACGGAATCCATCATGTCATGCGCATCGCACCAGAAATCGAGCGGGATGCCGTCGCCGACGTCGCAGCGGAAACCGTCCGCCCCGTACTCCTTCATCAAATACAGAATATTGCCAATCAGGTATTCGCGCAGCTTCGGCTCGGCAAAGTTGAGCTTCGGGAACCGCCACGGACCCTTCTTGACCGTGCCATCGGGATTCCACCAGGTGAACTCTGGATGCTCCTTCAGGACGGGCGCAGTCGGACCGCAGTGGAGATATACGAGGTCGAATACAACCTTCATGCCGATCCCGTGCGCTGCTGCGCAAAAATCCCTCAAGTCGGCATCCGTGCCGTACTCCTCGTCAACGTGGAAGTAGTCGGAGATGCGATACTGGTTTTTCGGGTTGTCGAAGCCGCTCTTGATTTGGCGCGGGCTCCAAAAACCCTTGTCCATGTCTGTGTCCATCTTCATCACCGGCACGAGGTAGGCGATGGTGACGCCGAGGTCTTTCAGATACGGCAGCTTTTCCGCCGCCGCCTTGAGCGTACCCTCGGGCGTGAACGCGCGCGGCTGTATCTGGTACATGACGCCGCGAGTAAACCACTCAGGCGACTTTCGTGCGTCCTGCATGTGGGCGTTCGCGCCAAATGCGAAATTCGCGGCGACCATTGCCGCTACCAAGATTGTTCCGCACAGAGTTCTCACTTAGTCTCCTTTCTTAAAGCCAAGAGGCTTCTTTTCCCAGCATTCCGATCGAATACCGCAAGGCGTCTCCCCGCCTTCTCTAAGCCCTACGGGCATTCGTTGCCGAGGGCGTCGACCCACTTGCGCTTGGCGGGGGCGGTGCAGATCAGGAGCTTGTTCAGGTCGAGGTCGAAGAGCTGCTGCATGTACTGCGGGTAGTAGCGGCGGCGCTCCGCGCTCGTGCAGGCGAGCTTGTGCGCGTTGTTGACGGTGCGGAAGCCGGTGCCGGAGCCGTCCTCGGCCCAGAGCGGCAGGTCGACCGAGTTCACGGCGTTCCACTTCGGCTGGGTGGTGAAGCCGATCTGCCCGCGCCAGGTGCCGGGGCGCGTCTCGCGCATCAGGTCCCCGAGCTTCTTGCCCGGGACGTGCTCCGCGACACGCTCGAAGTTGAAGGACACCATCGTCACCTCCTGCAGCCCGTGCAGCGCGCCGCCGTTGTCGCCGCAGCTGGCGAAGAGCGGCATGTTCACGTTCTGCTCGTCGCAGCAGTTGACCATCGTGATCGGGTGGTTGAACGCGCAGTGGTAGGGGTAGTTGCCGAAGGTGTAGCCGTAGAGTCCGAAGGTCGCCGCGCAGTTGACCATTACGACGTGCTCGCCGCCAACCTGGAAGCCCTGTCCGAAGCCGGTGGCGGAGACGTTGACCAGGTTGACCGGCACGTTGTTGCTGCCGTCCGTCAGCGTCACGCCGATGTTGCCGACGACCGGCGACGGCGGATTGCCGAATGG